>CAXBEC010000139.1:0-7289 GCA_963974145.1 uncultured Alphaproteobacteria bacterium
CGCTGGGTCGCAACAGGCCGACCACGGCCCCCAGGGCCACGGCGGTAATGACCGTCGACATGGGGCTGATCCTGACCTGCGATATAGCGGTCTGGACGGCCCGCTTGGCCGCATCGTCAGCCTGCCGCGCCAGGTCCGGGGCCGCCTTCGCGACGTCGGGTTGCGGTGCGGGGTGATTTCGCGACCTGGACGCTGCAATCACGATGAAGCCGATAACCAGCAAGACACCGGCCACGACCAGCGCGGCCTGATGGTCGGGCAATTGCGTGCAAAGCCAGATATACGCCGCCGCGATCCCGAAACCGACCGCACCGAGAATAAACAATGCGCCGGATAATCCGATCGCCGCCGCCCGGATCCGGCGCCGGATACTATCCTGCATCCGGTGTTTCACGCCGTCCAGCGAGCCGATCATTCCCGAGATATTCATAACAGCTCCTGCTCTTCGCTGTTATCGTTTACGCATCAACTGCGCGAGCAGCAGCCCTGCGCCAAACGCGACAACGAGGCTCTGCAGCGGCTTGTCACGGACGGTTTGCTCGACCGCTTCAGCCGACTGTTTCCCCTTGGTGCCGATCTCGCTGGCGACATTCCGTGCGCTTTCACGCGCATTGTTCGCCGCACGGCTGGCTTTGTCCTTCAGCCCGTCCGTCAGGGACTGGCTTATGGAGGACACGTCCTTGGTGAGCTTTTCCATGGAGGCGCGGAGCTCCTCGATGTCTTTCTTGAGGGTTTCGCTTTCGGTCGCCATTTTCGACTCCTCTTGGTCCGTTCATGAATTTTGCCGAAACACCGCCCCGGGGCCGGTTTAAAGCCCCGTGACACACGGTATTTCCAGTTTCCAGGGCATTAACGTGGCCGGCCCCATCCGGTTCCATCTTTTGCGTTGCCTTACAGCCTAATCCGGCGGCAACAAGGAACCCGCCCCCCATCCGCACGTTAATATCTGGCCCCGCAACGAACGTTGAGCCGGGACATTTTTCTTTCTGAATCGGGACTGTTGTCGTCATGATCCGAACGCTATCGATCCTTGCCGCCACCATTTTCTGCACGGTCTGTGCGCTGGTTATCGCCGGGTGGCTGATCTGGAAGTCGGATATCCCCCGTGAGTTCCTGGCCGATACGGCATCGGACCGCCTGGGCCGGACAGTAACGATCGGCGCGCTCGACGGGACCCTCGGCTGGGATCCGTCCCTGACCCTGCGCGAGGTAACCGTCGCCGGTACTGAACGGGATAATGGACAAGACTTCCTGAACCTGCGCGCCCTGAAGGTGCGGCTGGACGGGTCGGAACTTCTGAAGCTGCGCGTTGCTTTTCGTTCGATACAAATCCTCGAAGCGGACCTGAACCTGCACCGTTTCGCTGACGGCAGCACGAACTGGGAATTCGCTGCTGCCGATGGAACCCTGGAAGGGCCGGATCCCCTGCCGGAGGAACGCCAGGAATTCCCCGTTGTCCATGCTTTGATTATCAGCGATAGCCGGGTCCGTGTACTGGACGATCTCAACACCGCGATTTTTGATTTCCACATCGATACGGCGGAGGGACAGGCCGATGCGGAACCGCGCGGCCTGCAACTGGAAGGAAAAGGCAGCATTCAGGATCACCCCCTGACGGTCCGGTTGACCGGCGAATCCGTACTGAAGCTGCAGGACGAGGACGAGCCGTATCATCTGACCGCTGCCATCGCAGCCGGCGATACGAAGCTGGATGCTGATATCGAACTGACATCGCCGCTGAAGAGTCAGGATATGGTGGCCGGTTTTTCACTGGAGGGGCCGGATCTGGCGCGATTGTTTCCGTTGACGGGAATTTCACTTCCCAACACGCCGCCGTATCAACTGAAAGGGACCGCGGCGCTGACAGATACGCTGTTGCAGTTTACCGAATTCGAAGGGCGGATCGGAGATAGCGACATCGCCGGGGATGTGGATATCGACCTTGCCACGGACCGCCCGGCGGTTTCGGCGAACCTCGTTTCGGACCGGCTCGATTTTGACGATCTCGCGGCCATCATCGGTACGGCCCCGGATACATCGGCCGGTGAGACCGCATCCCCCGAACAGGTCGAAGCCGGCAAAAAGCAGAATGCTTCGGGAAAAGTCATTCCCGATACGCCCATTGATCTGAGCCGGATGCGGGCGATGGATGCCCGGCTTGAATACCGCGCGAAGCGCGTGCAGGAAGACAGTCTGCCGATCGACAACCTGTCCATGACGTTATCGCTGCAAGAGGGCGTTCTGGAGATCCAGCCCGTTCAATTCGGCATCGGTAGCGGAACGCTTGAGGCGGCGGTCACCGTCAATGCCTCGCAAGACCGCGTTGCGACACAGGCGGACATGAAGATCGTCCGCCTGCCTCTGGCAAAAGTGCTGCGAACATTCGCGGGTGACCTGGGTGATGCGGAAGATGCGGTCGGCGCCGTCGGCGGCACCATCCAACTGCAGGCGCAGGGCAATTCGATCCGCGAGGCACTGGCCAACGCGGACGGCAAACTTCGCATCGCCATGTCGGAAGGTCGTATCGGCGCACTCCTCGTTGAATTGGCCGGTCTCGATCTTGCGGAAGCCCTTGCGGTTGTCTCTGTCGGTGACGGTGCAAGCGCGACAACGCCGATACGATGTATCATTATGGATTTCGATATCTTGGACGGGTTGATGGACGCCAGGTCCCTGGCGCTGGACACCAAGGACACGCTCATCCTCGGCAGCGGTAACATTGACCTTGGGGAGGAAGCGCTGGCGCTGAAGCTCGAACCGCATCCCCGCGACTCAAGTGCGGCGGCAGTGCGTTCGACAATTCTTATTGATGGTACCTTCCGCAATCCGTCGGTCCAGCCGGACAAGACGGATGTGGCGGCGCGGGTCGGTATTGCCGCGGCACTGGGCGCGCTGCTGACGCCACTGGCCGCAATCCTGCCATTCATCGATCCCGGTGACGACCAGCCCAGCCCCTGCAGGCATCTGGCCGAAGAAGCGCCGGACAGCATACGTTAGCTCGTTTGACTCGACACTGGATCGGCGTCAACAGGGGCGCCCGGTTTGCGCGCCGGGTCGTTTTGCGCGGACCGGCCGCCCTTGTTGTGCATGAACGCCGGTCAGTCCGTAGCGTCCTCGACGGCGCGTTTCGTATCCTGAATCGATTCGTCAATCGCCTCACCCGCCTTTTCTGCCGGGCCTTGTTCTTCACAGCCTCCCAGCATCATCGCCGGCAATCCGACGATACCGATAGCGAGTATTCCAGCACGGAGCGTGGTGGGAAATTTCATTGCTCAGTTCCTTTCAAAAAATTGTATCTGACGCGCCGGCCGTTAACGCCGCGGCATTGAATAAGTTTCCTGCTTTCTCACTGCCCGCCATGATCAGTTTCTGCGCGCAATTCATTCGTGCTGCCGGTCTGTGGCGGAAATATCACGGAACCTTTCCTCGCTTCTTTCGTTGATCTGTTAACCGCCGGGGAGATCGTGTCAGGCGTCGGTCTGGCACGTTGCTCTTCAGTTGGGAGCACAGCGGTCCCGAGCGGACCAGAAACAGAAATAGGAGCCAGATAATGACTTTCACGAAAACGGCATTGGTTTCAGCAGTGAGCGCCATCGCGATTATGGCAGCCGCGCCGGTATCGGCTGCGGATGAAAAGCGCGCGCCGGCAACCACCATGCACAGCACGACCCAGGTTCAGATCAAGGCTGACGATCTGGTGGGCAAG
The DNA here is from genome assembly GCA_963974145.1 of uncultured Alphaproteobacteria bacterium. Taxonomy (GTDB): domain Bacteria; phylum Pseudomonadota; class Alphaproteobacteria; order UBA8366; genus MarineAlpha4-Bin1. Next base: position 3,707 of record CAXBEC010000139.1, read on the forward strand.
GATATCAAGAATGTATCCGGCGACACCGTCGGCGACATTGAATCCGTCATCATCGACAACGACGGCAAGGTTGCCGCGGTTATTGTCGGCGTGGGCGGATTCCTCGGAATGGGCGAGCGCGAGGTCGCGATCGACTGGAACGATCTGAGCATTCGCAATAATGGCGATATCATTCGGACCGGCATGACCAAGGCCGAGCTGAAATCCATGCCGCAATACAATTACGAGCGGCCCGACTATCGCAACAGTGCGTTTGTCGATACCGCCTATCTGGAGCGCCGCATGGAGCGGGCGCATGACAATATGACCTCGACCGAATGGGTCGATGCGCATGGCCTGAAGGCCAGCAAGCTGATCGGCGCCGATGTGGTCAATTCACAGGGTGAAACGATCGGTGAAGTCGATGACCTGGTCATCGTCGACGGCCGGAGCATGCTGGTTCTCTCAGTCGGTGAGTTCCTGGGCATGGGCGGTCATGATGTGACCGTTGACCTGGAAAAGGCCAAGGTCCATCAGCAGCGCGACGACGCGGATGACCTGCGTGTCTCGGTCAGCATGACCAAGGACCAGCTCAAGGGTCTGCCGAAGTACGACTCGCAGGCGCTGGGCCAGCGCTAAAATCGACGCAGTCGATCATCATCTGATCGATGTCGGTTCGAATTGCGGATGGCGGGGCTTCATGCCCCGCCGTTTGCCGTTCTGACACCACGCGTGGCCCATCCGGGCCGCCACAACGTATCGATGCGTCCTCTCCGCCGGCAGACAGGCTGGCTGCAAGGATCGGCGCCGGACCATACAGAAGCCTGGCGCCGGCAATGTCGCCCGGTTGCGGCACACGGAAGATCTCCCGGTATTTGAAGCTCATGATCATGCGGTCCTTGGCCCTCATATGATCAAGGCCAATGACGTGGCCGATTTCATGTGTCGCGACATAGCGAATGTCGTAAGAGCGACTGTCACCATCGAATCCGGTTTCCCAATGCATCTCCGGATTGATGCAGATGGCGGCGCTTTGAATAGGGGCGGTGTCGGAATGCGATCCGCTTTCCCGTATCACATCGGCATAGGCGACCCCTGAGGGCTTTGCCTGTACGCCCAGCAGCAGGTCGGCATTTTCGGCGTCGTCGACCAATACGAACCGGACTGCCGCTACCGACTCCCAAGCGGCAAATGCAAGGCGGAATTCCGCGACGATCTTCGAATACGAAACATTGCCCTTGGAAAGCCTGGCGGGAAACGGTTCCGTGATCCTGCAGTTTCGGGCGCCTTGCCGGACTGTCCGGGATTTCACGAATGCGTAGTGGATCGTTGCGGGTTCGCCGAGGACGGGTGTCCCCCATTTCACATTTTCGCCAGCCAGCGCCAGCAGCGCGTAGCCCTTTTTTTTCTCTGACGCCGCCGCCCATGAGGGCACCGCCACCAGCAGTCCCATCAGGCCAAAGGCCAGGACATTTCGAAAAAACTGGCTGGGGCGCATCTCCACCCCTCGATGCGATTTTACTCGCGATCAGGTTCCCGACCTGGATCATCGTACAGGTGATTCGTTTCATTTTCCTAAAACGTTTTTGGTGATCGTCCAGTTATACGGAAAAAAGCCGCCCCGGAATAATCCGTGGCGGCTTCAGGAGGGTCTTATAAGGGAGGTGTGGGAGAGTTGTTCGATCTTAGAGGGAGCGTTCCCAGGAATTCACCTGTTTTTCGGCTTCATCCTTCGCGATGCCATAACGTTCCTGCACCTTGCCGATCAGCTGTTCGCGCTTTCCGTCAACCTGGTCGATTTCGTCATCGGTCAGCTTGCCCCACTGTTCGCGGGCCTTGCCGGAAAACTGCTTCCAGTTCCCTTCAATCTGATCCCAGTTCATCGTTGTCTCCTTCAATAATCCGAGCCCTAGACAGCTCATGGATTTAACGGTTCCACGCCGTCGTTGTTCCGGCATTCGGAAGTTAATTTTCCATTGGCGTGAATCGGAACCGAACCCGTTGAAAACCGTTTGCGTCCATATGGCGCCCGAATCTCATTCGGGAAGCCGTGCCTTTTAACATTCCCAGGCAGGAGACCCATGTCGAACAGTATGTCACTTCACGAAAATCCGGATGCGCTGGCGCCCGAGACGATTGACCAGCACCGCGCAATTGCGTCGATCATGGAAGAACTGGAAGCCGTCGACTGGTATGCCCAGCGTGCCGACGCAACCGCCGACGCGTCGCTGCGGGAAATCCTGATTCATAACCGCAACGAAGAAATGGAGCACGCCGCCATGGCAATCGAATGGCTGCGCCGCGCAAACCCGACATTCGACGCCCATCTGCGCACCTACCTGTTCACAAACGGTTCGCTCCTGGCAATCGAAGAGGAAGACACGGGGGGCGAACCATCAGAAACGGTGGGCGGTAGTGCGGATTCATCGGGTAGTCTGGGAATCGCGGATTTGCGTGAAGGAGCCGGTCGATGAGTAACTTCAATCGTGAGCTTGCGCCGGTTTCGGCCATAGCATGGCAGGAAATAGACGACGAGGCGCGCAATACCCTGCAGGTGCTGCTGGCCGGCCGCAAACTGGTCGATTTCTCCGGCCCGGCAGGATGGAACCTGAGTGCCGTCACCACCGGCCGGGTCATTGACATTGATTCCGGTACGGCAAAAGACGTGCAGATCCGCAAGCGCGAGGTTCAGCCGCTCGTAGAGTTGCGGCGCGAATTTGAAATATTGCGGACGGAGATAGATGCGATCGACCGTGGTGCGAAAGACGCGGATCTCGATCCGGTGGTCAAGGCCGCACAGGCGATCGCGTTTGCCGAAGACGGGGCCATTTTCAACGGACTGTCCGGCGCCGAAATTCCCGGGATGCGCTCATCAGCGACACATGATGCTCTGGCAATCAGCAAGGACTATGAAAATTATCCGGCTGTTGTTGCCCAGGCAATCACCACATTACGCAACGCGGGTGTCGCCGGCCCGTATTCCATCGCGCTCGGTCCGCGCTGCTTTACCGGCTTGAACGAAACGACGGGAAACGGGGTTCCGGTGATCAATCATGTCGCGCGGTTGATCGACGGATCGATCGTATCCGCGCCGGCTATTGACGGCGCCATCGTGCTGTCGTCGCGTGGCGGTGATTTTGAGTTCTGCAGTGGTCGGGACCTGTCCATCGGCTATCTCGATCATGATGCAAAATCGATCCGGCTCTATATCGAGGAAAGTTTTACCTTTCGCGTTCTTGGCGCCGATGCGCTTGTGCCGCTGGCATATCGTGTGGAGGAATAGCGGGGCCCGGCGGGCGAAGAAGTCTGGAACCTTCGCCGGCATTTTCCTTTCAGGCAACCGGTTAATCGCGGTCCAGCATGCTGACCAGGCGCTGGAAGCGTTGCTCTATATCAGCCCTGTCATTGGGTTCTTTAACGTGGTCCGCAAAGGCTCGCTCTATCATCTCCGCCTGCCTGAACACAGCGTCACGCTGACTTTCCTCCGCTGCGAACGGGGCGATCCGGATCAGTGCTTCCAGCAACCGGATGACAATCGAGACATTTCCCGGCGCGCATTGCCGGATTTCGTTAAACGCCGAATCGAGCATGCCGGCGAATGTTA
>CAXBEC010000140.1:0-7281 GCA_963974145.1 uncultured Alphaproteobacteria bacterium
GGACTGGTTGAGGATATTCTTCGCCACGCCGATCGCCGCCGTCGGGGCCTTGGCCAGCTTCTTGGCAAAGGACCGGGCTTCGGCCATCGCCGTATCCTGGCCGACCACGTCGTAAATCAGCCCGATCTGCTTCGCTTCCTCCGCATAGACCCGGCGGCCGGTGAAGATCAGTTCGCGCGCCTTCTGCATCCCGACCAGCCGCGGTAGAATGTAGAACCCGCCCCAGTCGGGAATAAGGCCGATCCGGGCGAAGGCCTGCATCAGGAAACCGCGCGGGGTCGCCAGCACGAAATCGGCGGTCAGCGCTATATTCGCGCCCGCCCCGGCGGCCGCGCCGTCGATCAGGCTGATCACAGGCAATTCCGCATTGGTCAGTTCGAACAGGGTGTTGTGGAAGGCACGCATCATGTTGCGCTGGTCGGGGGCGCGATTGCTTCTTGTGCCCATCGCCTTGACGTCGCCACCGGCGCAAAAGGCGCGTCCCGCACCTGTCAGAATCATCGCCTTGATATCCTTTCCCGCGCGCTTGCGGATCTCGCCGAGGGCATGGGTCAGGTCCTCCCGCATTTCCGGGGTCAGCGCATTGCGCGCCTCGGGCCGGTTCAACGTGACCGTCGCGATCTCCTCGCTGACATCGAATAGGATATGCCTGTATTCCATCTGAAACTCCCTGATCATTCCCCGGCCATCGGGCCGCGGCAGCACCTTATCAGACGGGATCGGGCCAGCGCTACCAGGCGGGGCGCCATCAGACGCGGGCGGGCCGATACCCGGCGGACGCAACCCAAGGTGTTATAACGGCCCGACGCACCGCAAAAATACCGCTGCCGGTACCGGTCGACACGAAAAGCGACATAAAGCGACATATTGGGACGCACAAAGGGATAAACTTCATTGACTATCAAGGGGCAAGCGCGGATGATTCCGGATACGGCGGTGGCTCCGGATCGCAGGTTCGGTTAGCCGTTTAACGATCTCTCACGAGGCACTTGCCTGTAACTGGCCCTGGAACAACGGCGGCCCCGGAATGTTTTTATATCTGCCGATCGCTGAGATTTCGGTGAACGTGCTGGTTTTTCTTTTTCTCGGCATTGCCGTGGGCACCCTGTCAGGGATTTTTGGCGTGGGTGGCGGATTCCTGATGACGCCATTGCTGATCTTCCTCGGGATTCCCCCCGCCGTCGCGGTCGGTACGGAAGCAAATCAGATTATCGCATCTTCGGTTTCCGGCGTGATGGCGCATTGGCGGCGCGGCAACGTCGATTTCAAGATGGGCGGAATCCTGCTGATCGGCGGTATTATCGGATCCACGTTTGGTGTCTGGCTGTTCCGGCTGTTGCGGGAACTGGGACAAATCGACCTCGTCATCATGCTGTCCTACGTGGTTTTCCTCGGCAGCATTGGCCTGCTGATGCTGGTTGAAAGCCTGCGTACGATGCGGCGCAGCCGATCACCTAACGCCAACCGGCGCAAGCTGCATCAGCACAATTTCCTGCACGGCCTGCCCTTCAAGATGCGCTTCCGGCGTTCGAAGCTTTATATCAGTGCGCTGCTGCCGCTGCTGATCGGCGTCGGCGTCGGTATCCTGTCAGCGATCATGGGCGTCGGCGGCGGGTTCATCATGGTGCCTGCGATGATCTATATCCTTGGCATGCCGACCGCGGTGGTCGTCGGGACATCCCTGTTCCAGATCATTTTCGTGACCGCCAACGCGACCTTCCTGCAGGCCACCATAAACCAGACCGTCGATGTCGTGCTCGCGATACTGTTGATGCTCGGCGCGGTGATCGGCGCCCAAGTCGGTACGCGGCTCGGCGCCAAGCTGCGGGGCGAACAATTGCGGGGGTTGCTGGCACTGATGGTGCTGACCGTTTGCGGCAAGATTGTCTATGACCTGATCGCGACGCCAGCCGACCTGTTCTACCTGGTGACGGGAGCGGCACATTGAGAATGGTAACGGGCATATTCGCAGCCTGGCTGATCATGAGCGCCGGCGCGACACGGGCCCAAAGCGAGGACCCGCCGGTCGTCGTCGACCTGTCCAAGGACTTTGTCGCGATTACAGCCGGCTTTACCGGAACGGAAGTGCTGCTGTTCGGCACTTTCGAGGGTAAAGGACAGGTCATCGTCATCGTCGAAGGCCCCGCCAATAACGCAACGATCCGGATGAAGGAGCGGGTTGCCGGAATCTGGGTCAATGGCAGCGAGGTCAGTTTCGAACACGTACCCGCGTTCTACCAGATTCTCGCCACCGAGGAACTGGGCGACTGGCTGCCCCAATCGCTTCGCGAAGAATACCATATTGGCCTGGATCACCTGAATATCCGGCCGCTGGGCGACGTCTCCCCGGGCGACAAGAAGATGTTCCGTGACGCATTGATCCGTAACAAGCAGGAAGCCGGCCATTACGGCAGAGGTCCGGGAAAGATGAGGCTCGTTGGCGGCAGGCTGTTCCGCAGCACTGTTTTCTTTCCGGCCGATGTCCAGGTGGGCGTATATTCCATCCGAACATTTCTGATACAGGATCAGAAAGTTGTCAGCACCCAGGTGTTACCGCTGGCCATCAACAAGACCGGCATGGAGGCCGAGTTGTACCGCGCCGCACACCAGCACAGCGCCCTTTATGGCCTGGCGGCGATTGTCATCGCGGTGCTGGCCGGGCTGGGCGGCAACATGCTTTTCCGAAGGAACTGATAAGAGGCAATGAACACCATACTCGATACCAAGGGGCATCAATGCCCGATTCCTGTGCTCAAGGCCCGGCGCGCCATCAAGGAAGTGCAACCCGGCGACACCCTGACCGTACTCGCGACCGATCCCGCCTCGGTGATCGACTTCAAGCATTTCTGCAATACGACAGGCAATGAACTGGTCGAGTGGACGGAAGATGGCGACGTTTTCACCTATGTCATCCGCAAGACGGGCTGAGCCCGGTTATTCGATCAGAACCGCGCGGAAATCATTGACATTGGTCAGGGTCGGCCCGGTCATCACCAGGTCATCGAGCGCCGAAAACAGACTATAGGCATCATTGTCGGCAAGCCGTGCCCGGGCGTTAAACCCCTGGGCCATCGCTCGCGCCAGGGTATCTGGCGTCACCAGCACACCCGCGTTGTCCTCGCTGCCATCAATACCGTCCGTATCGCATGCGATGGCGGAAATACGGTCCGCGCCATCCAGGGCAATGGCCAATCCCAGCGCGAATTCCGCGTTGCGGCCGCCGCGTCCGCTGCCACGTACCGTTACGGTCGTTTCGCCGCCTGACAACAGTACCGCCGGCGCGACCGCCGGCTGCCCATGCCGCGCGACCTGCCGGGCAATGCCCGCATGGACGATGGCAACCTCGCGGGATTCACCCTCAATGGCGTCGCCCAGAATCACCGGCGTTACCCCGGCCCGGCGGGCAACTTCCGCCGCCGCTTCCAGCGATGCCTGTGGCGCGGCGACCGTAATGGTTTCATTTCCGGCCAGCCTGGGGTCACCCGGCTTCGGCGTCTCTTCGGCGGCAGCCTGCAGAACCGCAGCAACCGGCGCCGGCGGCGATACACCGTAACGGGCAAGAATATCCCGCGCTTCGGCAAACGTTGTGGGGTCCGGCACGGTCGGTCCGGAGGCAATTACAGCAAGGTCGTCCCCCGGAACGTCGGAAATCGCCAGGGTCACAAGCCGGGCGGGCGCCGCAGCCGCGGCCAGACGCCCCCCCTTGACCGCCGACAGGTGTTTGCGCACGCAGTTCATTTCGGCAATGTTCGCGCCGCTGCGCAGCAATGCACGATTGACCGAAATCTTGTCCTCCAGCGTCAGCCCCGGCATCGGCAGCGTCATCAGCGCGGACCCGCCACCCGATATCAGGCAAATGACGAGATCGTCTTCGGTCAGTCCCTGAAGCCGCGCCACGATACCTTTGGCGGCGGCCACCCCGGCGGCATCCGGCACCGGATGCGATGCTTCGACGATATCAATCTGTTCACAATCAACGCGGTGGCCATAGCGGGTGACCACCAGGCCGGATAACGGGCCGTCCCAATGGGTTTCCAGCACCCGGGCCATGGCGGCCGACGCCTTGCCCGCGCCGATCACGACGGTGCGGCCACGTGGCGGTGCGGGAAGATGCGGTGGCAGACAGAGCGCAGGCTGCGCCGCATCGACAGCGGCCTGGAAGAGATCGGTAAGGAATGGACGCGGAGAAATCACGGCATGGCCCTGTCGCATTGTTCAGGAGATGAAAGAGGAAACGTTATCGCATATCGGCGCAAAAACCGGCCGGTTTATTCGGTATTTACGGCAAGATAATCGGCAATATCGATTTCGTCGACCTGGGCCGGATCCAGGAATGTTTCGGCATAGTCGCGCCAGACACCGGACTGCAAAAACAGCTCGAACAGGTCCGGATCGATATGGGCGTCATTACGCATGAAGCTCATGATGCGCAGGCATTCGCTCAGCTTCTTGGCCTTCTTGTAGGGACGGTCCGCCGCGGTCAGCGCTTCGAATATATCGGCGATCGCCATCATCCTGGCTGGCAGCGACATCTGCTCACGGGTCAGGCCGCGCGGATAACCGGTACCGTCCATTTTCTCGTGATGGCCGCCGGCTATTTCGGGAACCTGGCGCAGGGAACGGGGGAACGGCAATTGTTCCAGCATGTCTATTGTGACCACGATATGGTCATTGATCTTCTTGCGTTCTTCTTCGGTCAGTGTGCCGCGCGCGATAGACAGATTGTATAATTCACCATTGTCGTACTCCGCTGTCTTGTGGTCTGCACGATCCTCCAGCAGCCGGGCCGGTACCGGTCCCTCCTGCGGCTCCACGTCGCCAAGCCGTGCCCGTTCCTCCCAGGACAGGCCCAGCGTATGATCGAAATGCCGGAACCAGACACGGCTGCCGATGTCGCGCAACCGTTCGACGTCTTCCGGCGCGAAAAACTCCCCCCCCAGATTGGATTCGGCAACAAAGGCGAATTCGGCATCGAGTTGCCGGCATTGCGCATCGAACGCTGCGTCCAGTTCGGCCGCGTCGCCGCCCGCGAGCTTCGCCTTCAGGCATTCGATTTCGGCGTCGCGGCGCAATATTTCAAACCGGGCGCGGATTTCATGAATCCGGTTATAGATCGTTTCTAGCTTGGTTGCCTTGTCGACGACGAATTCCGGTGTGGTGACCTTGCCGCAATCATGCAACCAGGCAGCCAGGTGAAGTTCGTACCATTCTTCCTCATTGAGGTCGAAGTCTCGAAATTCCGGATGGTCGGACTCGCAGGCCGCCTTGGCCAGCATTTTGGTCAGATGCGGCACGCGCTGGCAGTGGCCGCCGGTATAGGCCGACTTCGCATCGACGGCACCCGCCATCAGTTCGATAAAGGAATCCAGCAGCGCCCGTTGCCCCAGGATCAGCATTTCCTTGTCGAGGGCAACTGCCGCCTGACTGGTGAGCGCCTCGATGATCGGCTGCAGTTCCGGCGCGAATGGCACAACCGTACCGGCGGAGTCGCGTGCGTTGATCAGCTGCAACACACCGATGACCGAATCCTCGTTGTTCAGCAGGGGAAGCGTCAGGAAACTCTTGGAACGATACCCGGTCTTCCTGTCAAAGGCGTGGGTGCCGCTGAAGTCAAAGGTCCGGGATTCATAGGCATCGGGAATATTGACGGCCATTCGATTGAGGGCAACGGCCGTCGCCACATTGCTGTAATTGGGAATTTCCGATTCGTCGTATAGCGGCAGGGGATCGAAGGGAATGGGCACGCCCGTCGTGCCGCCCATGCGAATATCGAGGGAATCATTGCGCACGATCGAGAAGCTCAGAGCGCGGTCATCGTCGGTCATCAGGTAGAGCGTACCGCCGTCGGCATTCGCGATCCGCTTGGACTCCAGGAGGATACGTTCCTGAAGCCGGTTGTGGTCCCGCTCGGACGACAGCGCGATGCCGATATCGATCAGCCGCTGGAACATCCTTTCGCGGTCCGCGATGCCGTCAAGGCTGTGCACTACCGATTCTTCCATTGCTCCACTCGAATGCCGCAATGCCACCCTCTGGCAGTTCACCGAGTCTCATGAAACATATGAATCACGTCCAAAGGTAGCAGTACTGCAACAGATTATAAACATTCATACGCTATTTCGTGGTGGCGACGAAGACACCGTCCCAATCCGCCGGCGGCGGGTTTTCGCGATACTCGTCAATTCGTTCCCTGTACATATCGTAAAGTATATCGAGTCCTATGCCGGTTTCGGCATCCATCTTGCGGCACTCTGCCATACCCGCATCGGCAGCATCCCATTGCTGCCCCCGGTAATCCGTCATGAATGCGACATGCCGGGCTTTCAGAGCCTGGAAATCCGGCCTTGCGGCGAAGTCCCGACCGCCCAGCAGACAATGGATGCTGACGCCGACGGATTGCCCCTTCACCTGGATGAGATCAAGCTCAAGCGTCGCGAACCCGTCAGCCGATGCCCGTTCCGCCGTGACGGGCCCCAGCACGATCTTGACGCCATAATTCTTTGACTGGCTTTCCAGCCGCGCGGCCAAGTTTACCGGGTCACCCAATACGGAATAATCGAAACGCTGCGCGGAACCCATATTGCCGACGACGCATTCCCCGGTATTGATCCCCGCGCCGACATTCAGCGGCAGATGCTTTACGCCCGCGGCTTCATCTTCCAGGCGCCGTTCCTCGTTCAGCACGTCCAGCGATTCGAACATGGCCAGCGCCGAATGGCATGCGTTGACCGCGTGATTGTCATCGTCCAGCGGCGCATTCCAGAACGCCATGATGCAGTCGCCCATGTATTTGTCGATCGTGCCCTGGCGCGACAGGATCTCATTGGTCAGCGGCGTCAGCAGCCGGTTGATCAGTACCGTGAGGCCCTGAGGGTTGCTCTTGAAGGTTTCGGAGATCGCCGTGAAACCCCGGACGTCGCAGAACAGGAACGACATCTCCTTGGTCTCGCCGCCCAGCTTCAGCCGGTCGGGTTGTTCGGCGAGTTGTTCGACCAGCGCCGGTGACAGGTATTGCGCAAAGGCCCCGCGCACCTGCTTGCGCTCCCCTTCCGTCCGGATATAGCTGATCAGCGAGGCGGAAAGGTAGATGCCGAGGACTGCCACCGAAGGATAGACCGGGTCCAGCAATATCTGTTCTTCGGTATAGCCGTACCAGGAGCCACCGAAGACCGCGGCAACCGCGACACCGCCGATCACCGCGCACCATACCGCACCGAGTCGGGGCAGCAGCAGGATAAGGATCAGGCCAAGGCCCGCAAGGTAGGCCAGCTCCGCGCCTTT
>CAXBEC010000141.1:0-7270 GCA_963974145.1 uncultured Alphaproteobacteria bacterium
GTCTGCCGCGTCTACCAGTTCCGCCACAGGGGCGCGCCATGGCGCAGCGCGCATATTACTGTTGCCCGGCCTCCGGTCAACCGGAACAACGCGGGTGATGACGATCTAGCCGGTGACCTGCCGCGGGCGGTAAATCGCGGTGTGGTCGATGCGGGCGACGCAATCCGTGCCGTTGGCGATGGCGCGCACGTCGATTTCAACGAAGCGGTGGCCCTTGTGCTCGTATTCCTTCAGCACCCGGGCGCGGGCGGACAGGCGGGCGTCGAAACCGGCGGTCGCGTAATTGCGGATATGGCTGCCGACATGCATCCATGGGCCCATCTTCACGTTCGATCCCAGCGCGCGGTTGGCGAGCCGCAGGATCAGTCCCGGATGGGTGATTTTCTCTTCGGCATATAACGGCAGGGTCTCGCGTGCGTCGCGCAGATAGGCCAGCTGTTCCTCGTCGCTGTACTGCGCTTCGAAAGTACCGAGCACCATACCGGGCCGCAGCGATTCCGGTGCGGCTTCCGGACGCTCGGCGGGCAACGGGGCGGCGGGGATTTCATCCAGCGGCGGGGCCGGTTCCAGGGCTTCCAGCCGCGCCGACCCCGTGGCGCACAGTATGTCGCCCATGGTGACCTGCAGGGCCAGCCCGCCATTTTCATCCGGCGATCCCGAAGCCGTGGCTTCCTTGCCGTCATAAACCGGCTTCAGCAGCCGGCATTCGGCGCTGCCATGGCGCAACCAGTCGATGCCGTATTGCTGTACCGCCAGGTGGCTCATATAGGCGTAGACCTCGACCCCCGGCACCAGCCCGCCGGCAAAACCGAATTTCTTCGCGACCGTATCGTCGTGAATCCTGTTTTCCGACGCGGCGGAAAGATTATAGGCCGCGACGACATGCCGTAATTGTGTTGACGCATTCATGCGCTGTTCCTTTCCGGCATTTCCGGCGCCTGATGCGCTGCCTGCCGTAAATTTGTACCACCGTGCCGCGATGACCCGTGGTAAAATCACCGCAGGGCGGATTGTTTCATGGATCGCGCGATACAGGAAGTCGGGCAGTGGCACGGGTCAGTTTCACGGAAAACCTTCAGCGACACCTGTCCTGCCCCGTGGTCTGCGGGGCAGGCGATACGGTGTCCGCGGTTCTGCACGATATATTCCGCGAAAACGCCGCCTTGCGCAGCTATCTGCTGGATGACCAGGGGCGGCTGCGGCAACACGTGGCGGTTTACGTCAATGAGCGGCTGATCGCCGACCGGGATCGACTGAGCGACCCGGTCGGCGATGCCGACGAGGTTTTCGTGTTTCAGGCACTGTCGGGAGGATGAGGTGACGGAGCGGCTCTACGTGGCGACCCGCAAGGGGTTGCTGGAATATGGGTTGGAAGGCGGGGAATGGGTCGCCGGACGAATGTCCTTTGTCGGTGATCCGGTAACCGCAGTGCTGCGGGACAGCCGCGACGGCAGCCTCTACGCCGCCCTGAATCTGGGCCATTTCGGCGTAAAGATGCACCGTTCCGACAATGAGGGCGCTACGTGGCGGGAATTGCCTGCACCCGCCTTTCCGGCCGTGCCGGATGCGGTGGATGGCCCGAGTGTGTCGCTGATCTGGACGCTCGTCGCCGGCGGCGCGGATCAGCCCGGCTGGCTCTGGGCGGGGACCTTGCCGGGCGGATTGTTCCTGTCCCGCGACCGTGGCGAAAGCTGGGACCTGAACGATGCATTGTGGAATCATCCGCGACGCACCGAATGGAACGGCGGTGGCTATGACGACCCCGGAATCCATTCCATCTGCGTCGATCCGCGTGACAGCAAGCGGCTGGTATTGGGTGTATCCTCCGGCGGAATCTGGATATCAACGGATGCGGGACAGACCTGGTCGCTTGGCGGCAAGGGGCTACGCGCGGCATACATGCCACCGGCGCTGGCGTTGGAACCGATTGCACAGGACCCGCACAGGCTGGCGCAATGCCCCGTGGCCCCGGATGTCATATGGTGCCAGCACCATAACGGGATTTTTCACTCCGCAGATGGTGGCGAAAGTTTTTCGGAGATCGAAGCGGCGACGCCGTCCGCCTTCGGTTTCGCCGTCGCGGTGCACCCGACCGACCCGGATACCGCGTGGTTCGTGCCGGCGGTCAAGGACGAATTCCGCTACCCGGTGGACCAGCGGCTGGTGGTGACCGTCACCCGCGATGGCGGCAAGACTTTTACTGTCCTCGACGAAGGTCTGCCGAAACAACCTTCTTTTGACCTGATCTATCGCCATGCGCTGGATGTAAACGTAGCCGGGGACCGGCTCGCCATGGGGGCGACGACAGGCAACAGGTGAGCGGCTACCTGCCGCCCATACACCAGGTGCTGTGGGCGTGAAGGCCCCTTTGCAGCACAGGGGCGGGCGCGATGTTTTCGTGAAATTCCTCCTGTGACCGAGAGCAGCATACCCCCGGAGGATAGTACCGCCCTGCTGCGGCAGGCGACAGAACGGCATGGCGCGGGCGATGCGGCGGGCGCGGCGGCGCTGTTCCGGCGGATCACGTCCGCGCATCCTGACCAGCCCGTTGCCTGGGCGTTGCAGGGCGGGGCGCTGCTGGATGCCGGGTTGGTGGAAGAGGCGGTCGATGCGCTGGAACGGGCGGCTTCTCTTGCCCCGGACAATGACGATATTGCCATAGAACTGGCCGTGGCATCGCATGCATCGGGTCGGTCGGAAGCCGCGCTTGCCGTATTGTCCGGGAGGCTTTCGCGGCTGCTGGATTCGGAACGGGCACAGGCCGTGCAGGCGGAAGCGTATCGCGATCTGTCGCAATTGGGTGCGGCAATTGAGGGCTACCAGCGGGTTCTGGAAATCAACCCGGATAACAACGCGGCGCGAATCGCGTTGGGCACCTGCCGGCAGCGTAGCGGTGATCTGGCGGGTGCCGTGCAATCCTATCGCGAGGCGCTGGCGCGGGACCCGGTAGCGGATGATGCGTGGAGCAATCTCGGGCTGGCGCTGAAGGCGGTGGGACGTTTCGATGATGCGTTTACAGCGCTCGAGAATGCGGTAGCGCTCAACCCCGACGACCCGGCGACGTTGAGTAATCTGGGGGTGGTGCTGATGGATGCGGGGCGGATGGACGATGCCGCCCACACCCTGGAAACCGTGGCTGCGAACCATCCGGCATTTGCGGATGGCTGGAGCAACCTGGGCAATCTGCGGCAGGCAGAATGCCGGATGGACGACGCTATGGCGGCGCATAACCAGGCGGTTGCACTGGCTCCCGACAATGCTGAATGCCATTGGAACCGGGCAATGACTCTGTTGCTATCCGGCGATCTCGCCGCCGGTTTCGCTGAGTATGAATGGCGTCGTCGCACCGTGGATCATGCGCCGCCGGTTCACGATTCACCGCTCTGGGACGGCAGCGACCTATCCGGCCGGAAAATCCTGCTGCTGGCGGAACAGGGATTCGGTGACGCGATCCAGTTTGTTCGCTATGCGCCAATGTTGCAGGGACTGGGCGCGGAGGTCACTATCGGGTGCCATGCAAAACTGGCCGGGCTGTTCGGTACATTGCCCGGTCAGCCTTCTGTCGTATCGACCGGCGACGTCTTGCCGCCGGTCGATTGCCATGCGCCGCTGATGAGCCTGCCGCATCTGCTTGGTACCGGGATGGATACGATCCCGGCAAATGTTCCTTATCTTTTCCCACCGACAGGCGCGAGACCGCCGCCGCCGCCGGGGGACGGGCGGCGACGGGTCGGGTTGTGCTGGACCGGGAATCCAAAGCATCCCGATAACGTGCACCGTTCCGTATCGCTGGCGGCATTGTCGCCGCTGCTGGCGCGCGATGGAGTCGACTGGGTCAGTCTGCAATTCGGGCCAGGATCGGAGCAGGCAACCGGCACTTTACTCGCCGACTGGTCGTTCTGCCTGAACGGCTTTGCCGATACGGCGGCGGCGCTTGCGGCGCTTGATCTCGTGATCACGGTGGATACATCGACGGCGCATCTCGCGGGGGCTCTGGGAGTCCCAGTCTGGCTGATGCTGAAAAATGTACCGGACTGGCGCTGGATGCTCGCCCGCGAGGACAGTCCATGGTATCCGGGCATGCGCCTGTTCCGGCAGGACGCTTCTGGCGACTGGCCGGGCGTTGTGGACCGGCTTGGCGAAGCACTGGATGTTTGGATGGAGGCATAATGCTGCGTCGTACCTATGACTGGACCATGGACCTGGCGTCCCGCCCGCATGCGATGTTCTGGCTGTTCGTTATCGCCTTCGCCGAAAGTTCCGTGTTTCCGATTCCCCCGGATGTGCTGATCATTCCCATGGTGCTGGCGGCGCCGACCCGGGCGTGGCGAATCGTTGCCGTGGCGACCGCCGGTTCTGTACTGGGCGGGTTGGCCGGATACGGGATCGGCTATTTCCTGTTTGAGGCCGTGGGACAGCCGATTCTCGATTTCTACGGCTATGCCGCGAAATTTGACCGGTTCCAGGAATGGTACCGGGAATGGGGTGGCTGGATCGTTTTCGCAGGCGGTTTCAGTCCGGTGCCGTACAAGGTGATCACGATTGCGAGCGGCTCGGTGAATCTCGACCTGGTTACCTTTACGGTGGTTTCCATTATCAGCCGCTGCGGTCGGTTCCTGCTTGTCGCGGTATTGCTGTGGAAATTCGGCGTGCCGATCCGCGCCTTTATCGAACGCTGGCTCGGGCCGCTGACGCTGGCCTTTGTCGTATTGCTGGTATTGGGGTTCGTCCTAGTGAAGTATATCGCGTGATCTGATGGAAACAGGCACATGAATCTGCAGAATCCGTATCTGGCCCCGGTCCTGCTGCTTGTCATGAGCGCCGGGACACTGGGCGGTGCGCATGCCTTCGAATACTGGGGCGGGCTGCAACCCTGCACCCTGTGTCTGTATCAGCGCTGGCCCTGGTGGATCGCGGGCGCGCTCGCCATTGTGGCGATCATCGTCATCGGGAACCGGCGGCTGCATGCCGCGGTGCTGTCCCTGGCGACCCTGGTGGTCTGGGTCGGCGCCGGAATCGCGATCTATCATGTCGGCGTTGAACAGGGCTGGTGGGAAGGGCCGACCGCCTGTTCCGGGGCGGCCACGCCGGCGACGCTGGAGGAATTGCGCGCCATGGTGCTGGCCGCACCGGTCGTCCGCTGCGACGATATCGCATGGTCCCTGTTCGGCATTTCGATGGCAGGATATAATGCGCTGCTGTCGCTGGCGACCGGCGGCGGCATTGTATGGCTGTTGCGCAATGAACTGAGGCGGCAATGACGGAAAATGGTCCTGCCTACCTGCCGGGCGATCCGGCGCCAAAGGGAATGGTCGACCGCATTATCCGCGTCGACCAGGCGGGCGAATTCGGCGCGGTGCGGATCTATGCCGGCCAGCGCGCGGTGCTGCGTGAAGGCGAGGCGGCGGAGCTGATCGATCATATGGCGGAACAGGAAGCGCGGCATCTGGCCACCTTCAACCGGCTGATCGCCGAACGCCGGGTGCGGCCGACCGCCCTCAGCCCGCTGTGGCACGTGGCCGGGTATGCGCTGGGAGCGACGACGGCGTTGCTGGGTGAAAAGGCGGCGATGGCCTGCACGGCCGCGGTCGAGGAAGTAATCGACGATCATTACGGCGGGCAGCTTGACGAACTGGGCGAACGGGAACCGGAATTGCGGCAGGTGATCGCGGAATACCGGGCCGACGAAGCCGAACATCGCGAGACCGCACTGGCGCATGGCGCGGAGGAGGCGCCTGCCTACCCGGTGCTTTCGGCAGCAGTTAAATCGGCGTCGCGGCTCGCGATCTGGCTGTCGGAGCGGTACTGACCTGTCAGGCGGCGTTGCTTTTCCTCAAACCGGATCCAGTTCCGCATCCCAGTACAGGAAATCGCGCCAGCTTTCATGCAGGAAGTTCGGCGGGAAATGCCGGCCGTTGGCCTGCAGTTCATGCGAGGTCGGGCGGGTCGGGTGGCGCAGGGGCAGCATGCCGGCACGATGGGGCATCCGGCCACCCTTGCGCAGATTGCAGGGTGCGCAGGCGGCGACGACGTTTTCCCAGGTCGTCCGGCCGCCACGCGATCGCGGGATAACATGGTCGAAGGTCAGTTCATGCGAGGGCAGGTCCGTGTCGCAATACTGGCAGGAGAACCGGTCGCGCAGGAAAACGTTGAATCGGGTGAAGGCAGGTTGCCGCTGGGCGGCGATGTATTCCTTCAGGGAAATCACGCTGGGAAGCTTCAGCGAAAAGGACGGCGAGTTGATTTCGGTGTCGTATTCGGAAACGACATTGACCCGGTTGGTGACAACCGCCTTGACCGAATCATGCCAGGACCAGAGCGACAGGGGAAAGTAGCTGAGCGGCTGGAAATCCGCATTCAACACCAGAGCCGGAAATGCATTCGTTGCGACGATCATGCCAGTTCTCATACTCAACCCATCGGATAAATATCTGACTCGACAGCTTCTTTCAAGGCGTTAGTCATGAATATTTATCGCCGGACGGTAACCTGACTGTAACACGGCGACCGAAGATGGCGGCGTCAGGACTGTGACCATCTCGTCTTCCGGGCAGGCGCTGGGCGGGCCATATCCCTGCCATGACCAGTCATGCAGCCGACCGTCCAGCACCAGACAGGGGCCCTGCTCCCGGGAAATGAATGCGCCATCCGGCAGGGCACCGAACCGGGTTTTCCAGCGTTGCTGCCGGCGGCTGCCCGGTGCAATACGTTCCGCATGAAGTTGCGTATCGATTACTCCCGCGCGCGGCGGTGTGTCGAGCATCTGCGCGCGCTGCCATGCTACCTGCCAGTCCAGGAAGGCGCCGCGCCGGCATTCGTAACAGGGCCGGTGGCCGGCCGCGATGGCGGTAGCCTCGTCAAAGAAGAACAGTTCCGTATAGCGCCGGGGCGTCATGACGGTGCGGTGCCGGCCGCGAAAGTCGAGCCGGCATATCAGCCAGGCCTTCAGCGCCCAGCGTCTTTTGCCCAGTTGCTGGTGTTCGTCATGCAAGATGCCGCGATTGCCCATGAAGCCGCCGCGTTCGGGAACGGCGACGATCTCCCCCAGGGGCGTGACGCGGTTCTGCAGCGGCATGGGTCAGGCGGCGAAGGCCGCTTTCAGGAAGGCCCCGCCATGCTTTAATCCCGCCATGTCGATTCCATGTCCCAGACGGGGACAGGTCACGGTCGAGACGGTGAACCCTGCCGCGCTCAACCCCTGTTTGGCCTGGGCCATCGAGTCGAAAGGCACCACATCGTCCGAATCGCCATGGACCAGCAGGACCGGCGG
>CAXBEC010000142.1:0-7256 GCA_963974145.1 uncultured Alphaproteobacteria bacterium
CCGCGCTCGCCTGCCGGCCCGCCGGGTATTTGGCGATGACCGCCTCTGCCAGCTTCAAGTTTTCCGGCGAGAATTCGAAAGTATCGCTCATCGATTGATCATCCACATCGCCTATCGGTCAACCTCGCCGAACACGATATCCATCGCGCCGAGAATTGCCACGGAATCGGCCAGCATGTGGCCCTTGCACATGAAATCCATCGCCTGCAGATGCGCGAAGCCCGGCGCACGGATCTTGCAGCGATAGGGTTTGTTGGTATCGTCCGACACCAGATACACGCCGAATTCGCCCTTCGGCGCCTCGACGGCGGTATAGGTTTCCCCCGCAGGCACATGGAAGCCTTCGGTATAAAGCTTGAAGTGATGGATCAGCGCTTCCATCGAATGCTTCATGTCGGAACGGCTTGGCGGCGTGACCTTGCCGTCATCGGTCATGACCGGCCCTTCGGGCATTTCGGCGATGCACTGCCGCATGATTTTCACGCTTTCGCGCATTTCCGCGACACGCACGAGGTAACGGTCGAAACAGTCGCCGTTCTTGCCGATGGGAATGTCGAAATCCATCTTGTCGTATACATCATAGGGCTGTGACTTGCGCAGATCCCATGCCACGCCGGACGCGCGCAGCATCGGTCCGGAAAATCCCCAGGCCATCGCATCTTCTGCGGAAACAACGCCGATATCGACAGTCCGCTGCTTGAAGATGCGGTTCTCGTTCAGCATCGTTTCCATGTCTTCCAGGAATTTCGGAAACTGTTCCGCCCATTCCAGAATTTCGTCGCCCATGCCAGCGGGCATATCCTGATGCACACCGCCGACCCGGTAATAGGCCGCATGCAGACGCGCGCCGCAGACCGCTTCGTAGAATTCCATCAGCTTTTCGCGTTCTTCGAACGCCCAGAGCATGGGCGTCATCGCGCCGACGTCAAGCGCCAGCGCCGGCGCATTCAGAAGATGGTTCAGGATCCGCGACAGTTCCGCGAACAGGACGCGGATATACTGGCCACGCGGCGACGCCTCGATGCCCAGCAGCTTCTCCACCGCCAGGACGAAGGCGTGCTCCTGGCACATGGGCGCGACGTAATCGAGGCGGTCAAAATACGGAATCGCCTGCAGATAGGATTTGTACTCGATCAGCTTCTCGGTGCCGCGGTGCAGCAGCCCGATATGCGGGTCGACACGTTCAACGATTTCGCCGTCCATCTCCATGACCATGCGCAACACGCCATGCGCGGCAGGGTGCTGCGGGCCGAAATTGAGGGTCAGGTTCTTGATTTCAGCTTCGGCCGCCATCAGTCCTTACTCACTTCCGCTTTTTCATCACCCGGCAATTGCCGCGTCATCCCCTCCCAGGGACTGAGAAAATCAAACGACCGGAACGACTGTGTCAGTTTTACCGGTTCATAGACCACGCGGCGCTGTTCGTCGTCATAGCGCACTTCCAC
This sequence comes from uncultured Alphaproteobacteria bacterium, assembly GCA_963974145.1. GTDB lineage: Bacteria > Pseudomonadota > Alphaproteobacteria > UBA8366 > MarineAlpha4-Bin1. The sequence goes on from CAXBEC010000142.1 coordinate 1,446, forward strand.
ATAACCGGTCAGCGGAAAATCCTTGCGCAACGGATGGCCTTCGAAACCGTAATCGGTCAGCATCCTGCGCAGGTCGATATGGTCGGAGAAGAAAACACCGTACATGTCCCAGCATTCACGCTCGAACCACCCTGCCGACGGATACAGGCCGGCGACAGACGGCACCGGGGTATCCTCGTCGGTACACACCTTCACCCGGATCCGCTGGTTGTGCTTGTGACTGAGCAGGTTGTAATTCACCTCGAACCGCTTTTCCTGGTCGGGGAAATCAACACCGCAGACATCCATGAGACTCTTGAACAGGCAGTTCGCATCGTCGCGCAGGAACTTCATGACCCGCAACAGATGTTCGCCCTGCGTCTCGATGAAAAGTTCATCCTTCGCCAGCCCGCGACGCAACAATGCCGTACCCAACTGAGCCGCAATATGCGCCCCTAATTCTTCGAGCGCGGCTTGATTTTCTTCGTCCATGGAAACCCTGTACTTAGCGCGCGATCGTGCCGGTCCGCCTGATTTTTTTCTGAAGCTGCAGAAATCCGTAGACCAGCGCCTCCGCGGTCGGCGGACATCCGGGCACGTAAATGTCTACAGGCACGACCCGGTCGCAGCCGCGGACGACGGAATAGGAATAATGATAATAGCCGCCACCATTGGCGCAGGACCCCATGGAGATCACCCAGCGGGGCTCTGCCATCTGGTCGTAAACCTTGCGCAGCGCCGGCGCCATCTTGTTGGTCAGCGTGCCGGCGACAATCATGACGTCGGACTGGCGGGGACTACCACGCGGTACGACACCGAACCGGTCGAGGTCGTAGCGCGGCATATAGGCGTGAATCATCTCGACGGCACAGCAGGCGAGACCGAAGGTCATCGGCCAGAGCGACCCCGTCCGCGCCCAGTTCACCAGCTTGTCCGTATTGGCGATGATGAAGCCCTTGTCGGTCAGCGTGTCCGTCACAAGCTGCATGGCTGCGGCCTGATCCTTCGCGCTGGGTGCGTGCGTGGGAACTTCTATTCCCATTCCAGGGCCCCTTTGCGCCATTCATAGATAAAGCCGATCGTCAGGATGCCGAGGAAGATGATCATCGACCAGAAACCGAATAAACCGATTGTTCCCAGCGAAATCGCCCAGGGAAACAGGAATGCCACTTCAAGGTCGAAAATGATGAACAGGATGGCGACGAGATAAAACCGGACATCGAATCGGCTGCGCGCGTCGTCAAATGCCTCGAATCCGCATTCATACGCGGACAGCTTTTCGGAATCAGGTTTCTGATGCGCCAATACGCCGCTCGCAACAAGCATTGCGACGGAAATACCGACAGCGATCGCCAGGAATATCAATACCGGCAGGTATTCCCGCAACAGCCCATCCATCACTGCCCCTCCTTGATTCCCTCACCGGCGAAGCGCCGTTTTGATTGTCTCGACGCACTGCCATGCGCCTCGTCATGAGACCGTACGCAATATAAAGTTAATTTCCCGTGAAGCAAACATTCAACAAATGAATATTCTGCCCCTCGGAAAAAACACCAAACAAAGCCCGTTCAGGCCAAATAAGGAATTGAATTTCAATAATTTGCCGGTTCCGGAGAACTGGCGGGAGTGACGGGACTCGAACCCGCGACCTCCGGCGTGACAGGCCGGCGCTCTAACCAACTGAGCTACACCCCCAAGGGACTAAATTCAGGCCGCACGATGTACTGCACCCCCTGACAGGTGTCAAGCAACGCAGCATCATTAGACCCGTATTTTCGAAATAAAAGAACGTAATACAAAATGGCAGGCCTGGTGGGCGATGACGGACTCGAACCGCCGACATCCTCGGTGTAAACGAGGCGCTCTTCCAGCTGAGCTAATCGCCCGCCTTCAGGACTGCATTGAACGACGAAAGACCGGCCCACCACTATCGGAGGCCGGCCTCTCGAAACGCTTTCACAACGCGGTGTTAGTTTACCGCGTCTTTGAGGCCCTTGCCCGCCTTGAATTTAGGCTGGTTCGATGCCGGAATCTTGATCGGCTCACCGGTCCGGGGATTACGGCCCTGAGACGCAGCGCGTTTTGTCACGCTAAAGGTGCCAAACCCGACGAGGCGGACAGTGTCCCCCCCCTTCAAAGCGCCCGAGACAGAATCGAAAACAGCGTCGACTGCCTTGCTCGCGTCGGCCTTGTTCAAGCCGGCACTATCTGCAACAGCCGCAATAAGATCATTCTTATTCACGTGATGGTCCCCCTTCAATTAGGGATTGGAAAGTTGACTGGTATATCGAAGACGGTTTTAGTCTTACGGAGATTCGCAAATAACGTCAACGCGAAAGCCGCAGAAAACTGCCAATTTTTCACTTGTTGACAATTTCCTGCAGGCCTGTTCGCGGGCAAACACCATATTCAACAGAGACTTAGAACACAGTGCGCGATAATACCGCCTAATGCGTCGTAATGCCGCCCAGTTCGTCATCGCCCGAAGTGGCGACTGCGGCCGCCACATCTTCCGGATTCCACTCGATTGGCTTGAGTGATTCGGCCAGCGCGTATTTGAACACATCGTCGACCAGCGCGATCGGAATGATCTCCAGCGATTTCTTGACGTTGTCCGGGACGTCCGCCAGATCCTTCTCGTTATCCTTCGGGATCAGCACGGTCTTGATGCCGCCACGCAGCGCCGCCAGCAGCTTTTCTTTCAGGCCACCAATCGGCAGGACACGACCGCGAAGCGTCATTTCGCCGGTCATCGCAATATCCTTGCGAACGGGAATACCCGTCAGAACCGATACGATCGACGTGATCATCGCCACACCGGCCGAGGGACCGTCCTTCGGCGTCGCACCTTCCGGCACATGGACATGAATATCCGTCTGCGCAAAGGCTGTCGGCTTGATACCAAATGACGGCGCACGGCTCTTCACATAGCTTTCCGCCGCCTGAACCGATTCCATCATGACATCGCCGAGTTTGCCGGTCTTTATGACCTTGCCTTTGCCGGGCAGCTTCACCGATTCGATCGTCAGCAATTCACCGCCGACTTCCGTCCAGGCCAGCCCCGTCACGACACCGACCTGATCTTCCTCGTCGACTTCGCCGTACCGGTACTTGCGTATTCCGGCAAACTTTTCGAGGTTCCGGCGGTTCACGCGGATTTCCGCCTTGTCGCCCTTCATGATGTCCTTGATGCCCTTGCGGGTCAGATTGGCAATCTCGCGTTCGAGATTACGGACACCGGCTTCGCGGGTGTAATACCGAATCAGGTCCCGCAATGCATCATCGGTAATCGACCATTCCGCTTCCTTGAGGCCGTGATCCTTCATCTGCTTCGAAATCAGGTGACGCCGCGCAATCTGGATCTTTTCATCCTCGGTGTAACCGGAAATCCGGATGATCTCCATCCGATCCATCAGCGGCGCCGGCATCCGCAGCGTATTCGCCGTGGTCACGAACATCACATCGGACAGGTCGTAATCGACTTCCAAGTAATGGTCGTTGAAGGACGAATTCTGCTCCGGGTCCAGGACCTCCAGCAGCGCAGAGGTCGGGTCACCCCGCCAGTCGGCGCCAAGCTTGTCGATTTCATCCAGCAGGAACAGAGGATTGGAAGACTTGGCCTTCTTCATGCCCTGAATCACCTTGCCGGGCATGGAACCGATATAGGTCCGCCTGTGGCCACGGATTTCCGCTTCGTCCCGGACACCGCCAAGCGACATCCGCACGAAATTACGACCCGACGCACGGGCAATCGACTTGCCCAGCGACGTCTTGCCGACGCCCGGCGGCCCGACGAGACAGAGAATCGGTCCCTTGACCTTCTTGACCCGGTTCTGCACCGCAAGATGTTCGATGATTCGCTCTTTGACTTTCTCCAGCCCGAAATGATCCGCATCCAGAATCTTCTCGGCCGCCTTGAGATCGCGTTTGACCCGTGTACGTTTCTTCCAGGGAATCGACAGCATCCAGTCGAGGTAATTCCGCACGACCGTCGATTCCGCGGACATCGGGCTCATGGAGCGAAGCTTCTTCAATTCGGCGGACGCCTTTTCATGGGCTTCCTTGGTCAGCTTCGTGTTTTCGATTCGCTCTTCGAGTTCCGCGGTTTCATCCTTGCCGTCTTCGCCTTCGCCGAGCTCCTTCTGAATCGCCTTCATCTGCTCGTTCAGATAATACTCGCGCTGGGTTTTCTCCATCTGGCGTTTGACGCGCCCGCGGATCCGCTTTTCAACCTGGAGGACACTGATTTCCCCTTCCATGAAGGAGTAGATTTTCTCCAGCCGTTCGCCGACCGGCTCGATTTCGAGCAATTCCTGCTTGTCCGCAATTTTCAGCGTCAGATGCTGCGCAATCGTATCCGCCAGTTTGCCTGGTTCCTCAATCTGGTTGATCGAGATCAGAACTTCCGCCGGAATTTTTTTGTTCAGCTTGATGTATTGTTCGAACTGGGACACGACGGCACGGCTGAGGGCTTCCAGTTCCTCGCTGCTGGCTTCGTCTTCCACCAGTTCGGCGTAGCCTTCAAAATAATTGGCGTTTTCGGAATACCCGTCGATCCGGACGCGCTGGATGCCTTCAACCAGCACCTTTACCGTCCCGTCCGGCAGCTTGAGTAACTGCAGCACGGTTCCAAGGGTACCAACCGTATAGATATCCTCGATGCCCGGGTCGTCATCGGAAGCGTTTTTCTGGGTTACAAGCAGGATCTGCTTGTCATCCTTCATCACGTTTTCCAGCGCATTGACCGATTTTTCCCGACCGACGAATAACGGCACAATCATGTGTGGGAAAACCACAATGTCACGAAGCGGTAGAACGGGGTGAAGGTTGCCGCGGTGTGTTTCTGTCATGTGCTGTTTTCCGTTTCCTCGAGTTTCTCAATCCCCTGACGGAGATTGCATTCATGTTACGATTAGATGGCCATGGTCAGAAACCATTCAACCCTCTGAGGAATAAATCTGCCGGCCCGACAGGGGACAGATTGTCATTTTCCGCCGTCAAACGGCCGGAAACCTGCGCATAAATCGACCAACAACACCAGGCCACCCAAGGCCCCGCCGCGCCTTTCCGGCGTCAGGCGCTGTTCTCAACTTCTTCCTGACGATCGGAATAGATATACAGCGGCTCAGCCCGTCCTTCGACGACTTCGCTGTTGATGACGATTTCCTGCGCACCGTCGAGACCGGGCAGTTCGTACATCGGATCAAGCAGGATGCCTTCCAGGATAGACCGCAGGCCACGTGCGCCGGTTTTGCGAGCCACGGCCTTTTGCGCAATCGCCTTGAGCGCATCGCCACTGAATTCGAGACGCACATCTTCCATCTCGAACAGCCGCTGGTACTGCTTAACCAGTGCATTCCGTGGAACTGTCAGAATTTCGATCAGCGCCGCTTCATCAAGATCGCTCAGCGTCGCCAGTACGGGCAACCGGCCGACGAATTCTGGAATCAGGCCGAATTTCAGCAAATCTTCCGGTTCGATACCGGTCAGGATATCGCCGATATTGCGATGCTCGGCACTTTGAACATCGGCACCAAAGCCGATTGACGAGCCCTTGCCACGATTCGAAATGATCCGTTCCAGGCCGGCAAATGCGCCGCCGCAAATAAACAGGATGTTTGTCGTGTCGACCTGGAGGAATTCCTGCTGGGGGTGCTTGCGGCCGCCCTGTGGCGGAACGCTTGCAACCGTGCCTTCCATGATCTTCAGCAGCGCCTGCTGCACACCTTCACCGGAAACATCCCGCGTAATCGACGGATTGTCGGATTTTCGGCTGATCTTGTCGACTTCATCGATATAGACGATGCCCCGCTGCGCCCGCTCGACATTGTA
>CAXBEC010000143.1:0-7230 GCA_963974145.1 uncultured Alphaproteobacteria bacterium
CCCGGACGTGATCCTGCTGCTGGATGGTGCCCGGCAGAATCTGATTTCCGGCCATGACGGACAGCTCTTCGTCGATCCGCTGTTCCTGCGCCGGGTCGAGGTGGTGAAGGGCTCCAGCTCCGCTTTGTATGGCAGCGGCGGTACCGGCGGCGTGATCGAGATGCGGACGGTAGAGGCGATCGACCTTCTGTCTCCCGGCGGAAAATATGGCGGTGAAGTCAGTGCCGGGTATCAGGGCGCGAACGAGGAATGGACCGCCGGTTTCGTCGGCGCGGCAAAACCGACCGACCGCTTCGAGGCGGTGGCGGGCATCACCTGGCTGACCGGTGACGACTACCGCCTTGGCGACGATTCATCACTGATCGCCGAGGATGATATCATTTCCGGCCTGCTGAAGGGCACGGCCAGGCTGACCGAGCACCAGACGCTGGAAGCCAGCTGGCAGCGGTTCCAGAATGATGCGAAGGAGCCGAATAACGGGCAATCGACGGATACGGACCTTGTTACGAAGGAAACCCGGACCGACAATTTCCGCGTTGCCTACAATAACAGCGATCCTGCCAATCAGTGGCTCGACCTGGATGCGATTGCCTATTACGTAGACAGCAATGTGCTGGAAACGCGGCTCGATAATCTGGGGGCCGGGCCGGCCGGGCAGGTCGAGGACCGCGTGCTCAGCACGATCGGGGCGCGGGTCGATAACCGCACCCGCTTCGCCCATAGCGATACCGCGCTGACGACCTTGACCTATGGTGTGGAAAGCTATCGCGATACCGGTGAAGGGACGACCGATGGCGCCGCGCGCGGCGGGGTGCCGAATGCGGAATCGACCTTTGCGGGGGTTTTTCTGCAGGGGCAGGTTGATATTGACGACATTCTTGGCAGCGGCGCCGGCATGTCGATCATTCCCGGCATCCGTTACGACTACTACACATCTGAAGGCGATTCCGGAGAGATCTCCTCCGATGAGGTGTCGCCGAAACTCGCGCTGCAGCTTCGGCCGGTCGAGCCCCTGTCGTTGTTTGCCAGCTATGCCAATGCCTTTCGCGCGCCGAACCTGAACGAGTTGTTCCCCAGCGGCACGCATTTCGTCATTCCCGGTTTCGGCGTCAACAGCTTTATCCCGAATACGGCGTTGCAGCCGCAAACCACGACGACCTTCGAAGCGGGCGCCGGGTTGAAGTTCAACGATGTCATCACCCGCCGCGACCACTTCCAGGTGAAGGGGACGCATTACTGGATCGATGGCGAAAACTTCATCGACACGCAGGTGATCCAGCCGTCCCCGCCGGCCTGTTTCCCGCCAAACTGTACCGGCACGACCCAAAGCGTGAATGTGGCCAACGCGCAACTCGATGGTTACGAGATTGAGGCGAGCTACGAAAACGACGCGCTGCTGTTCGAAACGGGTTATTCGCGGATCGATGGCGATAATGAGGTGACCGGCGCGCCGCTCGGCGTCCTGCAGCCGGACAAGTTCACGATGCATTTCGCCTACAAGCTTCCGAACCTCGGGCTGCGGCTTGGCTGGCGTTACCGGTTCGACAACACGACGGACGCGACTCTGATTCGCGATGCCTATGACCTGAACGATGTCTACGCCAGCTGGCAGGCGTCCGAGGACAGCCCGGCCACCGGGCTGGGCGTTCTGGTCGGCGTCGATAACGTGTTTGACCGCGCCTACTCACGCACGGCTAGCGGCGCCCTGGAGGCCGGCCGGAACCTGAAGGCGACAATCCGTTACGCAATCAAGATGTAACTCTGGCTGACAATCGAGGAGAACGTGATGACCGAGACAACAATGGCTGAACCTGAGGCGCCGGCGCCGCTGCTGACCAGACTTTTCGCGCTGCGTGACGCCGAACCGAATATCCGGGCCCGTGACGCGGCGGAGAAACTGGGCGTCAGTGAAGGAGAACTTCTGGCCTGCCGCTGTGGCGAAGACGTACAGCGGCTGCGGGGGCCCTGGGGTGACCTGATTCAGGCGCTGCCGGAACTGGGGCGCGTCATGGCGCTGACGCGCAATGACCATGTGGTGCATGAAAAGAAGGGCGAATTCGGGAAGGTGTCGATCTTCGGCGAACAGATGGGGCTGGTCCTCAATCACGACATCGACCTGCGGCTGTTTCTCGGTCGCTGGCATTTCGGTTTTGCGGTTGCGGAGACGGCTGGCGAAAATACGCGGCGCAGCCTCCAGTTCTTTGATCAGAATGGTACGGCGGTCCACAAGGTTCACCTGCTGGAAGAAAGCAACCTGCCCGCCTATGACAGTCTGGTGACACGGTTCCTGTCACCGGACCAGTCGCCGGATATGACGGTGCTCCCTGTGCCCGCGGTGCCGGACGATCAACCCGATTCAGATATTGATATTACTGCCTTGCGAGACCGCTGGCTGGCCCTGAAGGATGTGCATGATTTCCATGCCTTGCTGAAAGACCTCGGCGTGGCACGAGTGCAGGCGTTGCGGCTGGTGGGTAAGGATCTGGCCTGGCGGGTTGATCCGAAAGCCTTCCGGGATGCGGTGAGTGCTGCTGTGGATCAGGAGATACCGGTCATGATTTTTGCCGGCAGCCCGGGCGTCGTGCAGATCCATACCGGACAGGTGAAGACCCTGCGGGATGTCGGTCCCTGGTTCAATATCCTCGACCCGGACTTCAACCTGCATCTGCGCGAAGATCACATTGCCTCTGCCTGGGTCGTACGCAAGCCGACGCATGATGGGATCGTCACGTCACTTGAAATCTACGACGCGAACAATCGGCAGATCGCCTGGCTCTTCGGTGAACGCGGCGAAGGCAAGGGTGAACGAACCGACTGGCGCGCGCTTGCCGAATCACTGGAAGGGGCCGACGCGTGATCAGGATTGCCTGGGTTGCGATAACCCTGTTGTTCGGCGGGGCTGCGGCGCAGGCCGCCGATGGGCCATCGCACAGGATCGTGTCCGTTGGCGGCGCGATCTCGGAAATCGTCTATGCGCTGGGGTTTGTGGACAGTGTGGTGGCGATCGATACCACCAGTTATTACCCGCCGGAGGTCCTCGGCAAGCCGAAAGTCGGGTATCTGCGCCAGCTCGCCAGCGAGCCGATTCTCGCGCTGGAACCGACATTGATGCTTGCCGATGGCGATACCGGCCCGCCCGATGTCCTCGCGCAGATGCGCGATGCGGGCCTGAATATCGTCATGGCGGCAGACGATCCGTCGCTACAGGGGACGCTTGCCAAGGTCGAGCTTGTTGCAGCGGCGCTGGGCGTGCCGGAAAAGGGGGCAACGCTGGCGGCGCAGTTGCAGACCGAAATGTCGGTCCTGAAGGCGCGCATCGACACCGTAAGCGAACGGCCGAGGGTCGTTTTCCTGTTGTCGGTCGGGCAGGGTGGCGCGCCACTGGCGGCCGGGAATGATACCGCGGCTGCGGCGATCATCGAGCTGGCAGGCGGGCGGAATATTGTCGATTCCTATGACGGCTACAAGCCGCTCTCGCCCGAAGCCATGGTGGCGGCCGCCCCGGACATCATTCTGGTGACGTATCGGTCGCTGGGACTGCTTGGGGGGGCGGACAAACTGCTGGCGATCCCGGAAATCGCGGCGACGCCGGCGGGCGCCGAGCGGCGGGTCGTCGCGATGGACGGTCTGCTGCTGCTCGGGTTCAGCCTGCGCCTGCCGCAGGCGGTTCGCGACCTGGCGAATGCCCTGCATCCCGAACTGAAGCTGGCGGACTGACGGATGAGCGTCACCGCCATGTCCGGCCCGACGCTGACGCCCTACCGGAACCTTGTGGCGATCGTATCGCTGGCCGGTTTTCTGGTGTTTGCGATTCTGCTATCCGTCGGCAAAGGGGCTGTGGCGATCTCGCCCGGGGCCTTTTTCGCGATCCTGGGCGACGCTTTCGGACTGACCCTGCCCTGGGATTTCACGCCGCGCGAGCAATCGGTACTGATGGCGATCCGGTTGCCACGGGTCTGCCTTGGCATCCTCGCCGGTGCGGGGCTGGCGATTTTCGGGGCGGCATTGCAGGGACTGTTCCGCAACCCGCTGGCCGATCCGGCGCTGATTGGCGTGTCGTCGGGTGCGGCGCTGGCCGCCGTGATCGTGATCGTCTTCGGCGGCGGGATAGCCGCGTCACTGCCATTTGTGCCCCAGAACTGGCTGCTGCCGCTGGCGGCATTCGGTGGCGGCCTTGCCTGTACGATACTGGTATACCGGATCGCCTGTCAGGGAGGGCGGACAGACATTCCGACCATGCTGCTGTGTGGCGTGGCGGTGAATGCGATAGCGAATGCGGGCATGGGGCTGATGATCTTCCTGAGCGACGACCAGCAGCTTCGCGATCTCAATTTTTGGCTCTTGGGCAGTCTCGGCAGCATCACCTGGTCCAAGCTGTTGCCGGTAATTCCACTGATCGGCTTTGCCGTGCTGTGCCTGCCGGGATTCGCACGGTTCCTGAACGCGATGCTGCTGGGTGAGGCGGAAGCGCATCACCTTGGTTATGACGTCGAGCGGGAAAAGCGCCTCGTCGTTTTGCTGGCAGCGCTGGCGACCGGGGCGGCCGTGTCGGTTTCCGGTATTATCGGGTTCGTCGGTCTTGTGGTGCCGCATCTGATCCGGCTGATGATCGGGCCGAACCATATGACCCTGCTGCCGGCTTCGGCAATGCTGGGGGCGGCGCTGATGCTGATTGCCGACCTGGTCGCGCGCCATATCGTGTTGCCGGCAGAACTGCCCATCGGCATCGTGACCGCCTGTGTCGGCGGACCGTTCTTCTTGTGGCTGCTGTCGCGGCGACGTCGTGGCGGAGGCTGGTAATGCTGGCAGCAAACGGTATCGGGGTTTCGCTGGGCGGCAACCGGATTCTGATGGATGTATCGCTAAGGGTCGAGCCGGGAGCGGTGCTGGCGGTTCTGGGCCCCAACGGGGCGGGAAAGACGACGCTGCTGAATGTACTGACAGGGGCTTTGTCACCGGACAGGGGCAGTGTCACCCTGTCCGGCACGCCGCTGTCTTCCTGGTCGCGGCGGGATCTGGCGCAACGGCGGGCGGTATTGCCGCAACATTCGGATCTCTCCTTTCCCTTTCCGGTGCTGGAAGTGGTGCTGATGGGGCGTGCCCCCCATGCGCGTCGGTCCAGCCGACGGCAGGATCTGGCGATTGCCCGGGCGGCGCTGCGCGAAAGCGGCATCGGGCATCTGGAGCACCGTATCTATACGACGCTGTCGGGTGGCGAGCGGCAACGGGTGCATCTGGCGCGGGCGCTGGCGCAAATCTGGACAGGTGAATCCGGTGCGTGCTGCCTGGATTGTTTTCTGCTGCTCGATGAGCCGACATCCAGCCTCGACCTTGCGCATCAGCATTCGACGCTGGAAATCGCGCGGCGGCTGGCGGCGGAAGGCGCCGGCGTGGTCGCGATCCTGCATGACCTGAATCTCGCCGCCATGTATGCGGACCAGATATGCATGCTCCGGTCGGGCCGGGTTCATGCCTGCGGCGCGCCTCGTGAGGTGATCCGGCCGGACAGCATCGCGGCCGTCTACGGCGTTACGGCGAGCGTGATCCCGCACCCGACCCGTGATTGCCCGCTGGTTATCGCCGCATAGGGGCCGGGTGCTGTCGACAGTTTTCTGTCACGTTTGCCAAACCATGGTTGCTATTTCATTTTTTTCTTCATGGCGTCTTCGGCTTTCTTGGATTCCATTTTCATGTCGGTCGATTTCTTCATATCGTCCGCTTTCTTTTCTTCCTTCATCGCATCTTTCGCGGCATCGCTGACGCCATCATTGATAATGCGGCTGACCTCGGGGGTTACTTTTGGCGAGACGACCTCGTTGGCGCTTTGCGCATGGGCAATGCCGGTGTTTCCGATCGCTAAAACCAGCGCGGACAGCAAAATAGCTCGTTTCATCGTGGTCTCCTAGGTTGCGTTCTTCGCCAAGCATATGGTCCTGATTTCAGATTTTACTATGACCTATGTCACGCATTTCCCCGGCTCTCCCATAAAATTTGATTCAGGAAGCCCGGTCCGGTTATTGGTTAAAAACGCACAATAATATTGATCCCTGTTGGTGCTTTTCAGGATCGTGAAGGCGCAATTTCCGCCGACCGGAAGTACATTCACTTTGAGACGCCGGGTTGATACTGTCAGTCCATGGAAACACTGAAACTGGCCATCGTGACGGATATTCACCATGGGCCGACACGCTACACAAAACAGGGTGCCGCGGCACTGCCGCTGCTGGAAACGGTCAGCCGGAAAATATCCGCAGGCAGCGCCGATCTGGTCGTCGATCTGGGCGACCGTATTTCGAATGTGGATCGCGAGACCGATGCGGGATTGACGCGCGATGTCATGGCGGTTTTTGAGAGGATGAACACGCCCCGGGCGCATCTGCTGGGGAACCACGACCTGCATTATCTGACCCGGGCGGAAAACGAAGCGATCCTCGGCCAGCCGCTTGGCAGTTGCAGCCAGGACCTGAAAGGCCGGCATCTGGTGTTCTGGCAGATCGACCTGTCCGGCCGTTTTCCGGATAGCCCGATCCCGAGTGAGGCCGATCTCGACTGGCTGCGCGATGACCTTGAACGCACAGCGTTGCCATCCATCATTTTCACCCATATCCCGCTCGACAGTGCGGCGATGGTTGGAAACTACTATTTCCAGAACAACGAGACGTCGGCGACGCTGCGGCAGACGCAGGCGGCGCGGAACGTTATCGAGACGTCAGGGAAGGTCATCCTCTGCGTTGCCGGTCATGTTCATCGCAACCACAGCAGTACGATTGACGGTATCCGTTACCTGACCGTGCAGTCCCTTGCGGAAAGTTCGACGACGGAAGGTGCTGCCAGCGGCGCCTGGGCGGAAATCGACGTGGACGACCGGGTGCGCTGGTCCGTGCATGGCGGCGACCCGGTGTATTATGAGGCACCGGTCCGGAGCCTGAATGCCCATTGGACCCCGCCGCTGCCATCCTTTGATATTCTGCGGCTGCGAAAGCGGGACGCTGACGCCGGCCGCGCGGTTCGGGGTGTTATTCTGGATATGGACGGGGTGCTGTTTCGCGGCGATCAGCCCATTGAAGAATCCGCTGCCGCCATTCGTGACCTGCAGGACCGCGGAATCGGAATCGTGTGCCTGACCAATAATGCACGGCGAACGCCGGAAGAATATGCGCAGAAACTTCGCGGGTTTGACATCGCGCTGGATGCGTCGGACATCCTCACATCGGGCATGGCCGTCGCCCG
>CAXBEC010000144.1:0-7185 GCA_963974145.1 uncultured Alphaproteobacteria bacterium
GCCGGCGCCGGCGCCGATATCATCGGCTTCGATACGTCGAATGAATTCATTGATGGCGGAGCGGGGCAGGACAGAATTAAGCTGTTTGGCGGCAGCCAGGTTCTCGACGAGACAAATCTCGCCAATGTGACTTCGATCGAGGAAATAGACCTGACCGGAATCGGTTCGAACACCTTTACCGCGACGGCGGGGCTGGCGCAGACCATGACCGGAACGGGGATCCTGTCGGTCTTCGGCGATGGCGACGATATCGTCGAATCCAGCGACAGCTGGGACCTGGTCGGTCCCTCGAGTCTGGGTACATTGACGATGGACCGTTTCGTCAACGGTACCGGGACGCTGGATACCTCTGTGTCATTATTCGACAATACCGGCGTGATCAATTTCAGCACGGGCGCGTCCTTTTCGAACGTGCTGCTGAATGACGGCGCCCTTACCTCATCCGACGGGACATATACAAATGACGGGCTGATTGTACTGGGGGCGGCCGGCAGCATCGACACTTCCGGCGCCGCGACCCTGGCCGGAACCGGGCAATTCACTGTCGAGGGATCACTTTCGGTACAGGACGATACGATCGCCGCCGGTGTCCTTGTCGATGGCAATATCGGGACAATCGGGCTGGAGGGAACGGTCACAGTCGACAGTGTCCTGATCCTGGGCACGGCGACAACGGTTGACGGCGCCGCTGCGGTAACACTGACCGGGGCGGGTACGCTGGTCAATCAGGGCGCGCATGACATCGATGACGCGCCAATCTTTGCGGTCGACAGCCTGATCAATCAGGGGCTGTTCTCATTTTCGACACTCGCGCCAACCATCACCAGTGGCACAATTGTCAATGAAGCGGGCGCGTCGCTTGAATTTCAGGTCGATGCGACCGTGGACATGCTGGCGGGCCAGAGCATCATCAATAACGGTCTTCTGACGGTCTCTTCATCGCATCTGACGCTTCTGGACGGCGATATCGACAATGCCGGCGATCTGAACCTGGTCTCGGCAACATCGACGCTGACGGCCACGAACGGAACGGTATTCATGCAGGCCGGAAGCAACGTGGTGGGCGCCGGAACACTGGTTCTTTCCAACGCCGATTTTGACGTCGATACCGGCGCAAATTTCACCCTAGGTGCCGCCGGGTCAGGCCCGAGCATCGAAATGGTGGTGGGCAATATCACCGGCGCGGGAAGCTTCGTGAATGAAAGCAATCTCATTATCGATGACGCAACGTCGATCAGTGTCGCGACCTTCACCAATTCGAATGGGGGCACGCTCGACCATGCCGATGGGTTGCTGACTGTCTCCAGCACGGCGTTCGAAAACCAGACGGGCGGTACCGTCATCGTCGATACGGTGACAAGCACCTTCACCGCGATTGATTTTGCCAATGACTTTTCCAATGCGGGGCTGATCCGGTTTGAGGGCAGCAATGCGGGCATCATCACCGTAGGTGGGGGCGCGGGAACAATCGATAATACCGGCGGCTTCATACAGGTTCTGGATGGCGACCACATACTGGCTGCCGCACTTCTGAACCCCGCCGGCGGTGGCGTCGAAATCATTGCCGGCGGGGCCGGCGTTACCCGGCTGATCCATGATGCCGCTTTGACGAATGACGGTTTGATCCACCTGTCGACAGGGTCTTCGGGATCGCAGACGGCGATTCTGGATGTGGCGCCTGGTTCTACGCTGACGAATACGGGCACAATTTTGCTGGATGGCGGTATCGCCGGCGATCTGGTGGAATTGAGCGGCGATCTCGATAATTCGGGAACCTTTAATGTTGATTTCGCAGGCGAAAGCCGGCTCGTCCCCGCCACGGGCTTTGACGCGACGATGACGAACAGCGGAACGTTCAGCATTTCCGGGGCATCGGATTTCATCATTGGCGTATCCGGAGTCTCCGGCAACACGACGTTCGAAAACACCGGCGAGATTGATGTTGCCGCCGGGGGAAACCTGACCCTGTTGCAGACGACGCTCACGCATACCGGCGTGCTGGGCATCGGCACCGGCGCATCGCTGCGGGTGGAGGCGAACAGTATCCTCAATCTGAATACGGACTTCACCCTGTTATCAGGCGGCTCGATCTCCATTGGCGACGGTGTATCGACGGCTGTACTGGGGGGCACGGGAACCCTGACGAATCAGGGCCTCGTGCTGTTGAACGACGGCACACTGGCGGGAGATTTTACAAACCAGACCGGCGGGATTTCGATCCAGGGGACCGCCAATACAAACACCGGTGTGCTGGCGTTTGAAAATGACACGACGCTGGTATTCTCCTCCGCGTCAGACAAGCTTTCGAACAGTGGGCAGATCGACGTAAACAACAGCTCGACGCTGACTGTCGATACCGGCACCCTGCATAATCTTGCCGCGGGAACGATCACCGTTTTTTCCGCAGGGACGATTGATCTGGCGAGCGGCGGGGTCTTCCAGGATGACGGGCTGACCACCTTTGGCGCATCGCCCGGCACCCTGACCATCGACGGTGACATGCTGCGCGGCGATACCAGCCGATTGCTGATTGAACTGGGCGGGCTGGTCCCGGGCATTCATGACGGATTCGACCAGTTGTCGGTGACCGGGGAACTGGCGGCGGGCGGCACGCTGGACGTTGTCGAATTCGGCGCCTTCGATGTCTCGGCCGGCGACAGTTTCGGGGAAATTGCCGGGCTTGATGTCGGCGGTGGCGTCGTTCTGGACGCGAACCAGAGCGCTACCGGTATATCGTTGACGGGTCGCGCGGTGACCCATCAGGGCACGGCGGGCGACGATACCCTGACCGGTAGCGCCGGCGACGATGTCTTTGTCGGCGGCAGCGGCAATGATTTCATCCTGGGTGGCGGCGGCGCCGACCTGATGCATGGCGGTGACGGCGACGACGTAATTGTCGCGCCGGATACAGGATTCGGGCGTATCGATGGCGGAAATGGCATGGACACCGTTCGTTTCGACAGCGGCGGTTTCGATCTGACGGGGCTGCGCGGCGATCAGTTCAGTGGTATTGAACAGCTCGATCTGACCGCGGCGGGGAACAGCACCCTGACATTGGACAGCGGCTTCGTTCTGGCCGCGACAGGCGGCGTAAATCCACTGAGTGGCGCGACAGACAGTCTGGTGATCGACGGCGATAGCGGTGATGCGCTGTCACTGCAGGGGGGGCTGTCCAATACAGGCACGGTCACGATCGGCGGGAACGGCTATTCGGTTTTTGAAAGCAGCGACAACACAGCGCAGCTGTTCGTCGATAGCGATATTTCCGTGAGCCTCGTTTAGGGGCGGGTAGCGAATTCATGAACCAGGTCGGCTAATCCGTAACGCATTTCGGTGGGTCTGATTCGCCGTGTTGTTGCGGATTGGCCGATCTGGACCAGAGGCGCTTACCATTTAAGGCGAAAATTACGGGCGCGATGAATTCGTGATAATCATGCTTGCATCCAGGTGACCGGTTCTGAATGATCTATCCCGGCAACAAGGATGGATACATGACGAAAAAACTGCATTTGCATCTTGAAAGCCTGTCGGCCAAATCGCCGCATATGTACCTGACCCCGGAAGTCTGGACGAAAGCGGCCGCGCGGCATCCTGAACTGGCAGCGCAACTGGAGGTGACCTTCGGTTGGGACGGCAAGGACTTTGCGCAGTACGCGAAATCCGCGGATATCCTGTTCGCCTCCGATTTCCCGCGCGAAAACCTGGCCGAGGTGGCGCCGAACCTGAAATGGGTCAATGTACCGGCGGCGGGCACTGAGAATTTCATGCCTTTCGACTGGCTGCCGGACGGTATCGTTTTCACGAATAACAGCGGTAATCATCACCAGCGCGCGATCGAATTTGGTGGTATGGCGCTGATGGCGTTGCATAACCGCTTGCCTGAGGTCATCACGAACCAGCGCAATCGGAACTGGAACAGGATTTTCAGCACCATTGCGACGGACAAGGTTGTCGTAGTCCTCGGTTTCGGCAGTCTCGGCTCCGGCGTCGGCAAGGCGGCGAAGATGTTTGGCATGCATGTCATTGGCGTCACCCGAAGCGGTCGTCCGAATGAGGTCGCTGACGAAATGTACAGGACGGGGGATCTGCGGGATCATTTGCCCCGTGCGGATTTCCTGGTCATTGCCTCGCCGGTAACGCCGGAAACGCGCGGATTGATCGGGGCGGCGGACCTAGACCTGATGAAAAAGGGGGCCGGAATCGTCAATATCGGTCGTGCGCCGATCATGGATTACGACGCGCTGCGTCAGCGGCTGGAATCCGGCCAGATTGGCGGCGCGATCCTGGACGTGTTCGACCCGGAGCCGCTGGCGGCAGATTCGCCGCTCTGGACGACGCCCAACCTCATCATTACGCCGCATAATTCGACGGACGATGTCGAACAGTACATCCCCCGGACATTCGACATGTTCTTTGCCAACCTGGCCCGCTTTATCGACGGCAAACCACTGGAAAACCAGGTTGACCGGAAGCTTGGATACTGGGTCAGGGAATAGAGGAGGCGGCGGCGATGGCGCTTGAGATACGGCCTTTGTCGGACATTCTGGGCGCGGAGATTATTGGCGCTGATCTGCGTCGTTGGGATGACGATGCGCAGTATCAGGCTATTCACCGGGCATTGCTCGAATACGGGATCGTCGTCTTGCGGGATCAGGATATTGAACCCGCGGATCAGGTGGCGTTCAGCCGCCGGTTCGGGCCGCTGATATGCCATGTCATGGAACAGTACTGTCTGCCGGACCATCCGGAAGTGTTCCTGGTTTCCAACAGGCGCAATGCCAATAATGACTATGTGGGCATGCCGGATGCCGGGCGTGACTGGCATTCGGACATGATGTTCAAGGAAAAGCCCAGTATGGGATCGCTGTTGCGTGCGCTGGATATCCCGCCGGAGGGCGGGGATACACTGTTCGCAAACCTGACGGCGGCCTATGCTGCGCTGGACGATGATATGAAGGCGCGTATCGCCGGCCTGAAAGCATGGCATCGCTACAAGCGCAGCACCGCGACGGCGAAACAGGAATTCGCGGTTTCCCTCACGCCGGAACAGCAGGCACGTTCCGAAGATGTGCTGCATCCTATCGTCCGTACGCATCCGGAAACGGGCCGGAAGTCGATCTATATCAGCGTACGATCGATCACCGGAATCGAAGGCATGGATGATGCCGAAAGTGTTCCGCTACTGGCGATGCTGAACGAACATTGCGCGAACCCGAAGTTCGTGTATCGCCACAAGTGGCGGCTGCACGACATCGTCTTCTGGGACAACCGCTGCACCAATCATCTGGCCGAACCCTATGATCAGGCCTATACGCGCCATATGCACCGAACTACTGTTGAGGGCGACCGGCCGGCCTGAGGTGCCGGAATTCAACTGTCAAACCGGAAGAACCGCCACATCAGCGACAAGCCGCCCAGGATGATGACGCCTTCGATGAAGAGGGTATGTCGCCGTAAATTGACGCGCTCAATGATCCAGCGGGCCAGAAACGCACCCGGGATCATGCAGACGCCGATCATCAGGCCCGCCAGAGCGTATTCGAGTGTCAGCAGACCATAGAAACTGAACATTGTGATCTTGACGATGGCCTGCCCGACGCCGATGACCGCCTTGGTCGCGATCAGCGCGCCCCCCTGCAGGCCGGCCCCCAGTAACGTGCCGACCAGAATGCCGCCGGTGCCTGTCATGCTGCCGTTGATGACGCCATAGGCGGCGCCCACGGTCGAGACGCCGCGTGGTGAGAGATGAAACTGGCGTCCATCGAGATAGCGGCGCAGGGGCACCATGACGACAAGCATGAAGCCCAGAAGACCGTATAGAGCGCGTTCGGGAAGGTAGTTGTAAACGGAAACGCCAATAAACAGGCCAGGAATGGCGGGCAGGTAAAACTGCATCCCGACCCTGAAATTGACGCCCTTCCAGAACGCCCAGATCCGCGAACTGTTCCCCAGCACCATTGCGACTGTCATCATCGGTATGACGGATTTGATGCCGAGGATAGGGGCCAGCAGCGGCACCAGCATCAGTGAGACGCCGGCGCCGCCCAGACCGCCGATAACGGCCGCGCCGAAGGAGACGGCGCCCACGGTCAGCAGGGCTAGAAGGCTGAATTCATCGAAGAGGCCGGCGGATGCTGGTTCCATGCTTTTCTTGATACCGTGGTTTTCAATAAACCTAAGCCACAACCGGTGGTACTAAGTTGGTGAACACTGGTAGGTGTTGACCTGTTTCCCGGGTCTTACGCATTTAACAGTATGCGAGCCTAAATTTTGAGTACTCTCGCAAGAGTAATGATTTCAGGTCTTGAATTTACTTCCCAGCCGTTCGCAGTAAATGGGCTGCCTTATGTGGAGAAACAATCTGACCACCGAGATCTTCTATAAAATACTCCAGAAACAAGCTGATACGTTGCAGAAAAACTTCCAACTCGGCCTGATTGCGAACATATGGCGTGCTTCCCGGGAGGAGTGAGGCGCTGTGATAGGAAAGGCAAAACAATTTTCGGCCATCCTTTAGAAGGCTCTGCATTAACCGTCTGTGGGCGGCATGGTCGACCCCTTCGGGGGTCAATGTGATGCGTTCGAGGAGATTCCCACGTGCGAACAGGCTTGGTACCCGGCGGGTAAACATATTTTTGGAATCTATAAACTTGGATACATAATTAGATGCATCAGTTGATCGAAGAAGTCCGGAAAAGCCGCGAGTTATCGGTAGCTCCAGGAAGGCTTTTTGGTCATCCAGCCAGCATGGCTTATTAGGATAGTTAGTAAAGTCTGGGCCTTTTTCACTCGAGAATGTCGTGTGCGGCACGACACTTGTATCAATTTCGTAACCATACTGCCTGATAATATCGAGGCAATCTGAGTCTATTCCATACCTTCCTGCCTTGAAAATCGTCGGGCTGAATCCAAATTCCTTGTAAAATCGTTCTGTTATGAATTCTAGTTTTTTGACGATGAGCGCGTTTGGCAAATTACATAAATAAGAATTTTCAACACTCAATTCTTCTTCGAAAGGTGGATTGGCCCATGGGTGCAGTTGAACACCAATATCACATTCGTCATTGTCTTTGAGCTGTTTTAAATATTCTACAGCTTCGGCGCTATCAATAATCGGAAAATCCGCCAGGTATGTCGGCTTTGCCCTGTAGCTCGTGAAAATATCTTGTGCAAGGTACTGATTCT
>CAXBEC010000145.1:0-7156 GCA_963974145.1 uncultured Alphaproteobacteria bacterium
CGGCAGCTGGTACCCGCTTGGCGGCGCCATCAAGAATATCCTGGAAGCCGAAATTCCCGGGATGAACGTCACCATCCGCCCCGGCGCCGGCCTGATCAATTTGAAGGGCGTATCCGGCGGCAAGGCCCAGATGGGCTTCAGCCTGGTCATGTCTGCTGTCGACGGCCTGAACGGAAAGCCGCCTTTCGAAGAAAAACTGGGCGATATTTGCAACCTCGGTTCCCTGTACAATAACTTCCTGCAGGTTCCGACAACGGATTTTTCGTTCAACTCCGCTGCCGACCTGAAGGACAAGAAACTCGTGACCCTGCCGCGCGGCAACACGACCGAAGTCGGCGCCCGGGCGCTACTGCGGGCCGCGGGCCTCAGCTATGACGATATGAGCAAGGTCAATTTCGCATCCATCAGTGACGGTGTGAACATGCTGAAGGACGGCCAGGCCGATGTGATGATGACGATCACCTCGGTGCCGAACGGATCACTGCTCGACCTCACCAATTCGCGCAAGATCAAGTTCCTGTCGATCACGGACGAGCAGTTCGCCGCGATGAAGAAAGAGAATGCCGGCTGGGGACGCCTCACGATTCCGGCAAACAGTTATCCGAACCAGACGGAACCGGTCGAGATTGCCGGTTTCCCCGCGCATCTGATCCTGAACTGCTCAACCGTTTCGGAAGAATCGGCCTATAACATCACCAAGGCACTGATCAAGCGCGGCCAGGAACTCGGTGCCATCGTCAAGACCCTGAGCAACATTACGGCAAAAGACATGGCCAACGATATCGGCGTGCCGCTGCACCCGGGTTCGGCCAAGGCCTATAAGGAAGCCGGCGCTCTCTAGAGCCGACATCCATCGTTACCGGGTCCGGGTATAATTGCCCGGACCCGCATTTTTATGCCGAACCGGATCCCTGCCAAACTGGAGCCGGACGGCGCCGGGAGGAGAGCCTGTCCATGCTGGCCAGCAACAAGATTGGTATTGCCGTTTCATCCGCCATTGCGCTAGCGATGCTGGGCTTCCACCTTTGGGTGGTTTTCACGGGCGCCCCGGAGGTCTTTCATTTCCGCGGTACGCATCTGCTGTTTTCTCTGGTCCTGATTTATGTCTGGTTCCCGACGCTGGCCGAAGCCACGCGCGGCAAGGCCGTCTTCGGCGCGCTGCTGGATACCGCGCTTCTTGCCGGATCCGTGGCGGTGATTTCATACCTGTTCGTGGAACATGATTATATTCTGAACCGCTTTGCCTATGTCGATGACCTGCGTCCGATCGACTTTACCTTTGGCGTCATGATCATTGTCCTGGTTCTTGAAGCGACCCGACGCACCATCGGCCTTGCGCTGCCGATCACGTCGCTGATCTTTCTCGGCTACGGCTTTTTTGTCGCCGGCCTGCAACCCGGTGAAGTCATCGATCAGATGTACCTGACGACGGAAGGCATCTTTGGCATTCCGCTGAATGTTTCCGCGACCTATCTGGTCCTGTTCATCGTCTTCGGCGCGCTGGTCGAAAAATCCGGCACCGGCAAACTGTTCATGGATTTCGCCCTGGCCCTGGCCGGGCACACCGCCGGCGGGCCCGCCAAGGTCGCCTGCATGACCAGCGCCATGTTCGGGACGATCTCCGGCAGTTCCACCGCCAATGTCATGACCACGGGGACCTTCACGATTCCGCTGATGAAGCGGATCGGCTACCGGCCCGCCTTCGCCGGCGCGGTTGAAGCGGTTGCCTCGACCGGCGGACAGATCATGCCGCCGATCATGGGCGCCGCTGCCTTTGTCATGGCCGAATTCATGGCGGTCAGCTACCTGACGGTCATATCGCTCGCCATCCTGCCGGCGCTGCTGTACTTCCTTGCGGTCTTTATCGCGGTCCATTTCGAAGCCAAGCGCGTCGGCCTCAAAGGGCTCCCGCGCGCCGACCTTCCGGCAATGGGCAGGGTCCTGCGCGACCGTGGCCACCAGTTCCTGCCGCTGGCGATTATCGTCGGCGTTCTGGTCGCCGGGTTCAGCGCCCCCTATGCGGCGACCTGCGGCCTGTTTTCCGTCATTCCCGTCGCCCTGATGCGCAAGACAACCCGGTCTGAAATTTCCTTCATGCTCGTCATCAACGCGCTGATCGAAGGCATCCGCAATTCGCTGCAGGTCGCTGTCGCTTGCGCCTGTTCCGGTATCGTCATCGGCATCATCTCGCTGAGCGGCATCGGCATCGAGTTCACCTCCTTCGTCATTCAGCTGTCGCAGGACACCCTGTTGCTGGCGCTGATCCTGACGGCAATTGCCGGCATCATCCTGGGGATGGGCCTGCCGACGACGCCGGCCTATATCGTGCAGGTCGCACTGCTGGTGCCGGCGCTTATCAAGCTGGGCGTCCCCCTCGAAGCCGCCCATATGTTCGTATTCTACTTCGCGATCCTGTCGGCCATTACGCCACCGGTGGCGATCACCCTGTATGCCGCGAACGGGTTGTCCGGGGCCGGCATATGGGATGGCGGTCTCGCCGCCATGAAACTGGGCGCAACCGGCTACATCATTCCGTTCATGTTCGTCTACGGGCCGTCGCTGCTGCTCATCGGCGACCCCATCACAGTTGCCATTTCCTGCGTAACTTCGGTGGTCGGCGTTTGCTGCCTTGCCGCAGGGCTGCATGGTTACTTCCTGCGCCGCGCCAATGTGATTGAACGTCTCATGTTGATCGCGGCCGCCTTTACGTTGATTAAACCGGGACTGACGACGGATGTCGTCGGGGTTGGCATCATAACCGGTGTTGTCGCATTGCAGCTGTTGATCTGGCCGCGCTCCGCAACGGAAACGGCAATCAGTGAAACTGTCACCCTACGGGACTAAACCGGGTTGTAGCTGCTGGCATCGCGTCCGGCGATCCAGCAGCTACATGAACCTGACCCGGCTTTACGGGAAGGAAAGAAGCGTCCCGTCACAGGCTTTGACGATACCAGATACGCACTAACGCAGGGCGTATCGTATTTCCGATCCGTCATCGCCGTGAAACCGGACCTGCCTCAGGACGTTGCGGGCGTCATACCAGAGTTCCCGTTCAAAATCGCCGGTCATGACGTAATGGCGGGTGGCAACATCGCGCCCGTCGATCTGGATCGAATCCGCGCCGGCATCGGCAATGGTGACAGACATCAATTCACCATCAGCCGGATCCAGGATACGGTTCTGCTTCACCAAAGCGATGTTCCAGAGACTCGCCAGCTGCAGATCCGGACTAAGCACCGTTTCCGTATCGTTCACTGTCAGAACAAGTCCGGCGCCGTTTTGCCGCAAATCGATCCGATAATCCGCGCCGTTATCATTTGTCGTCGCTGACATACGCAACAGATTCCCGTCACGCCAGACTTCCAGGGCGCGGTGCTCAAACCGATAAAGAGGAATAAAACCGAATCGGTAATCGACCTTCGCCTCGACCCGAACCTCGAGATCATCGCCATTTTTTTCAAACCGGATGACATGCCTGCCGATCGCATTGCCGTTACGCAGGATTTCGAAATTAAGCGCGCCGGCCTCGGGGACTCCCGGATTATCCGCAGCCCGGACCGGCATCAACAGGCATGGCGCCAGCAGCAGGAAGGTTGCAACGGCAGTTGCGGCCACATGCCGAACCGGCATTATTCCACCACGGCCGTCCGGCCATCGGTATTCACGACCTTCGTGAATTCGAATGCATTGCCGGCGTCGTCTTCGGCCCAGTATTGCAGTGTAATCCGGTCCGTCTCCGCCGGCGTGGCAACATAGTGGTTTTTCTGCTCGAGGGTCTGCAACGCTTCAATCCGGTAGTTGACGAGCGCGTCGGCGCATTCTTCGCCGTTCAGGACACAGACCTTGCCGCGCACGACAGTAACGCCGGTTCCTCCCGTTTCGGTAAACAGCCGGCGATGTGAGTAACGATGCCGCCCTTCCTTGAATTCATAGGTAAAGTCGACGAGGTCGAGACGAAGCCTGGCCTGTTCCGCAGCCTCGGCCACCGGCTCCGCACCATCACAAGCCGCCAGCATGACCAGTAGTCCACAAAAGGTCGCGGTTAACCGGTTCATGTTTGTATCAGGCCGCCGTGCCACCGACGGTCAAACCGTCGATCCGCAGGGTTGGCTGGCCGACGCCGACCGGTACGCCCTGGCCATCCTTGCCGCAGGTGCCGATACCGGGGTCAAGCTTCATATCATTGCCGATCATCGAGACACGGGTCAGGACATCCGGACCATTGCCGATCAGGGTCGCTCCTTTTACCGGTGCACCAATCTTTCCGTCTTCGATCCTGTAGGCCTCGGTACAGGTAAAGACGAACTTGCCGCTGGTGATGTCGACCTGTCCGCCGCCAAAGGACACGGCATAGAGCCCGTTCTTGACCGAGCGCAGGATTTCTTCCGGGTCGTCATTCCCGTTTGGCATATAGGTATTTGTCATTCGCGGAATCGGGGCATAGGCAAAGGATTGCCGCCGTCCGTTTCCGGTCGGTGCAGCGCCCATCAGCCTCGCGTTCAAGCGATCCTGCATATAACCCACCAGGATTCCGTCTTCTATCAACACAGTGCGGGACGTCGCGGTCCCCTCGTCGTCAATCGTCAGGGAGCCCCTGCGGTCGTTGAGCGTACCATCGTCAACGACAGTGACGCCGGGGGACGCAACACGTTCCCCGAGCAACCCGGAAAAAGCAGATGTTTTCTTGCGGTTGAAATCGCCTTCCAGCCCATGCCCGACCGCTTCATGCAGCAGAATTCCGGGCCAGCCGGGACCCAGCACGACGGTCATTTCACCGGCCGGCGCCGCGACCGATTCCATATTCACCAGCGCCTGCCGCAATGCCTCGTCCGTTTGTGACTGCCATGCCGCCGGATCGACAAAGGCGTCATAGGAAACCCGGCCGCCGACCCCATGGCTGCCGCTCTCCATGCGATCGCCCTCGCCGACAATGACCGAAACATTCAGCCGGACCAGCGGCCGGATATCCGCGGCGCGAAACCCGCCCGGCCGGATAATCTGTACAGCCTGCCATTCACCGGATATCGACGCGGAGACTTGCCGCACCCTGGAATCGCGGGCCCGGGCATATTCGTCTATATCAGCCAGTAATTTCACCTTGGCCGCAAAATCCATCTGGCCGAGCGGGTTTTCATCGCTGTAGAGGCTCTGGTTCCGCCCCACCGGCGCGTCGGCCATGGTCCCGCCATGCCCCGACTGGACCGCACGAACGGTATCGCCCGCACGCTTGATAGCCTCTTCGTTCAATTCCGCCGAATGCGAATACCCGGTCGCCTCGTCCGCGATGGCGCGCAACCCAAACCCCTGCATCGTATCGAAACTGGCATTGCGAACGCGTCCATCATCATAGGAAACACTTTCCGCCTGACAGTACTCCAGGTAAAGCTCACCGTCATCGGCGCCATTCAGGGCGTCATCGACGATCTTCTGCGTCCGCGACTGATCGAGGCCAGCCTTCTCAAAAAACAGGTTGTCTGTCGTCGTCAGGTCGGACACTGCCGCCCTCCTTTTTTTGTTCGGTCGTATAACCGCCAATTCCGGAGCACCGGGACCACGGGACAATCAGAATATGACAGAACTGTCATGAAATAACAGCCTGTATGCTGCATGGTTCCATTACCGGAATATTCTCCTTCAGGGAAAACAATCATGACCGCAAAGGGAGCAGAATCTTCCATGCAGCGTATGAAACCAGTGATATACCACGCATATTGCCGCCAGATACGGCCGCGACGATTCTTGCCTTCCGGCGCCGGTAATGTTAGGTAGCATGTCACATCGATAGGGATATTCGGTCATGACGACGTCTGGTAAGGATATCGCAAGCGACGAACCTGAACTCGTTCGCGTGCAACATGCGGTCATTATCCAAAAGGCTGCGGACATTCGGGCCTTAAACGATCTGCTGTCGGTCGGCTGGCGCGCCGCCTCGACATCTCCAATGGACGATGCCGTGCTCGTTATTCTGGAGCGAGCGGGGTCCCAGAAAGATATAGAGGAAATGCGCGCCGCGCTTGGTTACAGCCCGCTTTCGACCGAATCGGCCAACAAATAGAATCCCAAGCTGCCCTACCCGGCCGGTCGAACTATCAATATATTGTTAACCTTTCGATGCGAGCCTTGCGTCCGTGCCGCGTTCAAACCCGGCCGATGAGAATGGAACTTCATGAAGCGAATTGCCGCATTGATTCTGGTTGCAGGCCTCACTGCCTGTCAGACCAATGACCCTGCGAACCAACGGGCCAGCGCTACGCTTTCCGGCCTGTTTCTGGGTGCCTTCGTCGGATACAACATTCTGGGTAGCGGCACGGGGCAGACCATCATGACCGTCCTGGGCGCTGCTGCTGGCGGGGCCGGTGGTTATTATGCCGCTGACTATATCATCAGGATGGACAAGCAGAAGATGGAGCGCGCCGCCTTCCTGAGCCTCGACAGTGTAGCCGAGGGTTCAACCGTTTACTGGGAAAACGAAGATACCGGATCGGCCGGCAGCTTCACCATCCTGCGCAGTTTCCAGTCATCGAACGGCCGCCGCTGCCGTGAATTCATCGCGAACACAATGGGCGAAGCCGCAACCGTCGAACGACAGGAAACCGCCTGCCAGATTCGGAACGGCGCATGGGAAATCGGCTGACACAATCGCATCCAGCACAGCATTCGAATCGCCTCCCCCTGTAATCCCGCACCCCTTGGCCGTTCTTTTGGATTCGCACAGCCTGCTGTACCTGTCTCAGCGCCGCGGCGGCACCTGCTTATGTATGGCGCGCTGTTAGACACTGTCTTTTCCATTAAATGAAATGCGTGTTATGTCCGTTCGCGCTCGGGCATAGGCCGGGCAGGCAATTAATTGCTCTCACAATGCCCCGACACCTGCGACGCTTCGTGTTATGGAAGCGCATACATCAGAAGATTCTGTCGCCCTCGGCCCACCACTGAAAATTATGGTGCGGGACGATCACCGTTCGCTGGAGGTTTCCTGGTCGAACGGCACAACCCATTGCCTTGATGCGACCGCGCTGCGGCGCCATTGCCGGTCATCGGATGCGCTGCGGGCGCGACTGGATGGAACCGAGGCCGTAATTCCTGACGATATCTCGATCACGGATGCCCGACTGGTCGGCACGTATGCCCTGAATATTGTGTTTTCCGACGGAGA
>CAXBEC010000146.1:0-7135 GCA_963974145.1 uncultured Alphaproteobacteria bacterium
CAGCACCTGCGCCAGGATCGCCTTCTTGCCGCCATGCACGGGGCAGTATTCGCCCACCAGCCCGTCATCGGTGAACAGGCGCACGCCGAAGCTGCCGATGGTGAGCTTTGCGCCGGGCTGATAGGCGCGGTCGCCCGCCATATTTTCCACCTCGAAGGTGTATTCGTGAACCTCGACCCGCTCGATCCTGCTCATGGTTTCCTCCCCGTCGGTTCTGCCGGGTATTGGATCACGGGCCGGGCCGCGCCGCAATTGCCGGGCGGCGACCCCGATTTCGCTGTATACGCAGCCGCGGCAATAGTCGAAAACCGTGCCAGAGGCTTTCATGTTTTTCCGCCCGGGTATTATTCTCCGGCGGTATTGCCGCCCCTTACTGAAGCGTCGCAGGGTCAGCCGGTATGGAAATAAGATTCCCCATGTGGCTGCGGGTCGTGGACCGGCCCGGCGCCCGGGTTTTCGGTGCGCTCAACGCGGTGGAGGCCTTGTCCCGCGCGCTGATCGCAGGAGTCCTGCCCTATGAGGCCGAGCGGCTGATCCACGATGCGCAGGCCATCAGCGTGCTGTACACGGCGATCGGCGCGGTCGCGCTGGGCGTCAGTTTTCTGGTGCCGCTGGTGCTGCGGCGGTTGCGGCGCAAGTGGATATTCTCCATCGGCGTCGGTTGTATGGTGGTCGCGCCGCTGCTGATGCTGCTCGCGAGTGAGGCGAGCTTCATCGCGGCGCTGCAGTTCCGGGCGATGGCGGTCGTCGCCGTCAATATTTCGCTGAACCTCTATATTCTCGATTACATCCGCAAGAAGGAGCTTTCGACCTCCGAACCGCTGCGGCTGGCCTATCTCGGATTCGCCTGGTGCTTCGGGCCGGCGGCGGGGATCTATCTCTACAAGACCTGGGGGCTGGCCGCCGTCTGCATCCCCAGCGCCACCTTCGCGATGGTCGCGCTGGCGTTCTTCTGGTACCTGCGGCTGCAGGACCATCAGGCGGTCGCCCCCGCGACCCGCCGCCCGCCGATGCCCTGGCAGTATATCGGGCGTTACCTGCGGCAGCCGCGACTGCGGCTCGCCTGGATCATCCCGTTCGGGCGCAGCACCTTCTGGACCACCTTCTTCGTCTATCCGCCGCTCTACATTATCCGCAACGGCGGGGCGGACACGACCGTCGCGCTGATGCTGTCCGCGGGGCAGGCGCTGCTGTTCGCGGCACCGTTTTTCGGCCGGTTGAGCCGCCGTCACGGTGTGCGGCCGATCATCATCGCCGCCGCGGTTTCCTCAGGCGTGCTGTCGCTCATCGCCGGGATCGCGCCCCTGCCGCCCATGGCGATGGCCTTCCTGTTCTTCCTGGCCGCCATCGGCGCGGTGGCGCTCGATGCGCTGGGCAATATTCCGTTTCTGCGCTCGGTGCATTTCTACGAACGCTCCGAGATGACGTCGGTCTTCCGGACCTATATCGAGGCATCGCAGTTGATCCCGGCGCTGCTGTTCACCGCCGTCCTGTCTTTCGCACCGCTGCAATCCGTCTTTGTGGTCCTGGGCGCCATCCTGCTCATGTCCGCCTGGTTCGCGCGCTACCTGCCGAAAAGCCTGTGAATCCGATTTAGCGCGAGAGCCCCTGCGCCTTGCGGAAGGCGGCGAATTCCGCAATGACAAATTCCCGCAGGCTCTGCGCCGCCGGCGACAGGCTGGCCCCCGGGCGCCGGATGATGCCGATGCGCCGTTTCACGTCCGGGTTTCTCAGCGGCCGATAAACGAGGTTGGTCGGGTTGATCAGGGTCACCGCCAGCGCGGGGATGACGGCGACCCCCAGCCCGGTGCCGAGAAACCCCATCAGGGTGCTCAGGTGCTGCATCTCGAACTGCCAGTCGAGGGCGGGTACGGCGGCGCGCAACTGACGGCCGATCCCGCTGTTCGGACCAAGGACAATCGCGGGATATTCGCCGATTGCCGACCATTGCAGCGGCGCCTCGCCGGCCAGCGGGTGGCCCGGCCGGCAAGCCAGTACGTAATGTTCGACGGCGAGAGGTTCGAAGGCGATCTGGGCGTCCGGTTCGCCTTCCATGTCGATGCCGAATTCCGCCTCGCCGGACCGGACATGCTCCGCGATTTCCGGCCCGGTCGCGTCCAGGATCCGCAGCCGGATATCGGGATAGGCGGCGGTGAACCGCGCGGCGACCAGCGGCAGCAGCCCGAAGGCGACGGTCATCAGGCTGGCGACGGTCACAACGCCGCGCCGTTTCTGGATAATATCGCCGATCTGCCCGAGCGACCGTTCGAATTCGCCGACCATCCGCTGCGCCAGCGGTTGGAATTCCCGCCCGACCACGGTCAGTTCGACACGTCTTGTCGACCGGTTGAACATCCGTGCGCCCAGATGGTCCTCGATCTTCTGGATCCGGCGCGTCAGCGCGGACTGCGAGACGGCCAGGCGATCCGCGGCCTGGCTGAAACTCTCCAGCTCCGCGATCACCAGGAAGGCCCGCACATCCTCAAGGCTTATATTCATGTCTTTTTATCATCAATACTTGAATTAATTGAATTTCTCATATCAATCGCCTTCAGGCAAGCTGTCTTCAGATCACGGAGGACAGGACATGCAGAATTCAATTCCATGCGTCATGATGCGGGGCGGCACCTCACGGGGCCTCTATTTCCGGGCAAGCGACCTGCCGCAGGATATCGCGACCCGCGATGCGGTTCTGATCGCCGCGATGGGGTCGGCGGATCCGTCCCAGATCGATGGCGCGGGCGGCGGCACCAGCGTCACCAGCAAGGTGGCCATCGTGTCGCCATCGGCGCATCCCTGGGCGGATGTGGACTATCTTTTCGCCCAGGTCGGCGTGGAAAAGGCGGTCGTCGACACGGCGCCGTCCTGCGGCAACATCCTGGCCGGTGTCGGGCCTTTCTCGATCGAAAGCGGTTATGTCGCGGCGCAGGCGGGCGAGACAACCGTGCGGGTGCAGAACCTCAACACCGGCGCGCTGATCGAATGCGTTGTCCGGACGCCGAACGGGCAGGTCAGCTATGACGGCGATACCGCGATCGACGGCGTGCCGGGAACGGCGGCGCCGATCGGGCTGGGCTTCCGCAACATCGCCGGCAGCAAGACCGGCCGCCTGCTGCCGACCGGGAATACAAGCGATACGATTTGCGGCGTCGCCGTGACCTGCATCGACCTGGCCATGCCGATGGTGCTCGTCGCGGCGGAAAGCCTGGGCAAGACAGGCTATGAGACGAAGGATGAACTCGATGCCGATGGCGATTTCCTGAACCGCCTGGAAACGATCCGCCGGGCGGCGGCGTTGCGGATGGGGCTGGGCGATGTTTCGAACTCCGTCATTCCCAAGATCGCGATCCTGGCCGCGCCAAAAGGAAAGGACGGTGTGTCGTCCCGCTACTTCGTGCCTGAGCGCTGCCACGCGGCCCATGCGGCGACCGGGGCGATCTGTATCGCCGGCGCGACGCGGATCGCGGGCACGGTTGCGCATGCGCTGCATATCGCCCCCGAATCCGTGGCTGGAACAGAGAACCCCGTGGTCCGCGTGGAACACCCGAAGGGCGCCATCGGGATCCGGGTGAACGCCAGCGGCGTCGGTGCCGAAACCGAAATCGACTCCGCCTTCGTGTGCCGGACCGCGCGGCCGATCTTCAGCGGCAGTATTTTCATCCCGGCATCCGTCTGGGTCAGGGAAGGCGCGCTTCGGATCGCAGCGTGAGCGATTGCGAGCCAGCCGAATTGCCCGGCTCTTGACGGCCTCCGCCGCCCGCACCCATCCTCGCGGCCTGTTCATAATCAAGCGAGGTCGGCATGGCGCAGCCCATTCCCTATGTGCGGGACATCGAATTCGAACACGGCAGAATTGAGACGATGACGTCGATGATCCGCTGCCTGATCGGCAACAATTCCGGCGCCTTCGCCTTCAACGGATTCGGCACCTAAATCATCGGGCATGGCAATGTCGCGGTGGTCGATCCTGGGCCGCTGGATGACTGATAATTGTTAAGCGGGTTTGTGGAATTCGACAACGTTGTCGTCCGGATCCCGGACAAAGAAAAAAACTGTCCCATCAGGCAATTCCACCGTCTCCGTAATGGTGATCCCACACGATGACAGATGCCGCTGAACGGCGCCCAGATCATCAATTTCCAATGCGATATGGGTAAATCCTGTGTGTTTCTCCGGCACGTCCATCAGGATATTCAACGTTGAGGCATCGGGGTTTGCATTCAGAATGAAATTGATATTGACCCCGGAAGGATGCTCCATCACCGCCACCGGTTCCGGTCCAACGGGCCCCAGGATGAATTCGAAGCCCAGTTGTTCATAGAATGCCCGCGCTGCCTCCAGACTCCGAACCCTGAGGCCGACGTGGTTGATACCTTTAATCTGTTTCATGGCTGCACTCTGAATGTTATTGCTCGAGAAAAAGCGATGATTGCTACACTGTGGTGAAAGGCGGATCAATCGAGGCGATCGATATCGTCGCCGCCCTTGACGGCACCCCCGTCCGGACCCATCCTGCCCGACTGTTCAGAACCGAGCGAGGCACCGCATGGCAACTCCCATTCCCTATATCCGGGACATCGAATTCGAATATGGCACCATTGCGCAGGTGTCGCCGATGATCCGCCGGGTGATCTGCAACAATCCGGGGCCTTTCACCTTCAAGGGGACCGGCACCTATATCATCGGCAAGGGCAATGTCGCGGTGGTCGATCCGGGGCCGCTGGATGACGACCATATCGCCGCCCTGCTGAAGGCGCTGGATGGCGAAACGGTGACGCATCAGATTATCACCCATACCCACCGCGACCATTCCCCGGCCGCCGCGCCCATGAAGGTGGCGACTGCGGCGCCGACCTATGGCTACGGCCCGCATCACGGCAACCAGCGCGCACCGAAGGTGGAAGAAGGCGGTGACTGGGATTTCCGGCCCGATCATGTGGTGCAGGATGGCGACGTGATCGAGGGCAATGGCTGGACATTGGAGGCGGTGCATACGCCGGGCCATACCTCGAACCATCTGTGTTTCGCGCTGAAGGAAGAAAACGCGCTGTTTTCCGGCGATCACGTGATGGGCTGGTCGACCTCGGTCATCTCGCCGCCCGATGGCGACATGGCGCATTACCTGCATTCGCTGCGCAAGCTGTTGGACCGCGACGACGCAATGTTCTGGCCGACCCATGGCTCGCCGATCAGGGATCCGAAGCCCTTCGTGCGCGCCTTTTTGGAACACCGCCAGGAACGCGAGGACGCGATCCGCAAATGCATCGCCGACGGCCATCGCACGATCGGGGCGATGGTGCCGATCATCTACAGGGATGTCGACCAGCGGCTGTACCGGGCCGCGGGGCGCTCGGTGCTGGCGCATCTGATCCAGATGCAGGACGAGGAGCGCGTGCGCTGTGACGGTCCGGCGGATATCGATTCCGTCTTCGACCTGGTCGGCTGACCCCGGGCGCGCCGGTCCCGCCGGTGCGCGCATGACAAACCGGAGCAGACCCCGTGCCGAACCCCGCGTCCATGAGCATGCCCCGCGTGCATGCACAATTGCTGCTGGCCCGGTCACTAGTGGCGACGTCGTTCATCGTCGGCGCCCTGATCACCCACGGGCTCGCGCCGGAACGGCTGACCCTCGTGCGCTTTGCGCTGGCGACGCTGGTTTTCGCACCCTATATCGTCTGGCGGCATGGCTGGTCGATACCCTCGCCGCGGCAGTTTGCCGGCTATGCGGCGATCAGCGCCTGCCTCGTGGTGTTCTTCTGGTGCATGTTCGAGGCCCTGCGGCTGACATCGTCGCTGAATGCGGCGGCGCTGTTCACCATGATGCCATGCGTCTCGGCGCTCTACGCGGCGGTTCTGGTGCGCGAACGGCTCGGCGGGCTGCGCCTGACGGCGCTGATACTGGGCGCGGTCGGGGCGCTCTGGGTCATCTTCCGGGGGGATATGCAGCTTCTGCTGGGGCTGGCCTTCAACAGGGGTGACCTGATCTTTCTGGGAGGGGTCTGCGCGATGGCGCTGTATACGCCACTGGTGCGCCGGTTCAGCCGGGGCGAGCCCGCCGCGGTGATGTCGTTCTGGGTGCTGGCGACGGGGACGGTCTGGCTGTTGCTGCTGAACAACCGGGCCGTGTTCGAAACCGACTGGATCGCCGTCGACTGGGACGTCTATGCCGGGATCGCCTATCTCGCCATCTTCCCGACGATCATCAGCTTCTTCATCATCCAGCATGCCACCTTGCGCCTCGGCCCGACCCGGGTCATGGCCTATGGCTACCTGACCCCGGCGCTGGTGGTGGGGATCGAATGGGCGCTGGGCCGCGGCCTGCCCGACCCGATCCTCCTGCCCGGCGTCGCGATTATCGTCGCGGCGATGTTCGTGATCCAGGCGGGGGTGAAGAAGGGGTGATGCCCTGCCTATCCGCCATGCCGCGCAATTAGGGCGTGCCTGTATCGGAAATCATCTATATTAGCTGCACGCCATGGTTTTTGCGGCAACCGGAATTCTGGAGCGACGCGATGAGTAAACTCAGCGAAGAAGGCGCCAAACGGTTGGGCGAAGTCGCCGAACGTCACGGCGTCAGCCTCGATGCGGTCGAGCATATGCTGCTGGCG
The DNA here is from genome assembly GCA_963974145.1 of uncultured Alphaproteobacteria bacterium. Taxonomy (GTDB): domain Bacteria; phylum Pseudomonadota; class Alphaproteobacteria; order UBA8366; genus MarineAlpha4-Bin1. The sequence continues at coordinate 6,609 of CAXBEC010000146.1, forward strand.
GTCATGGCCGGCGGCGGCACACAGGCGCAGTTCAACCACCCGGATCTCGGCGGTATGGGCCAGTGGTCGCTGGGCGGCATGACCATGGTCGGCGACATGTTCAACAACGGCCTGAAGGCCCGGGTCGATGCGCTGGCGTCCGAGCTGTCCGGCCTGACGCGGGACGAGGGCTTGTTCCAGCCCGTCCGCGCCGCGTCCCAGTCACAATCCCAGTCGCAGGGCGGGGCAACTTCCTTCATGGGCGGCGGCATGGGCAGCGGGTCGAGCCTGTTTGTGCCGGGCGCCTTCCGGTCATCCCAATGGTGGCCGGAAGACCTCGGTCAGCCGGCCTCGACCGGCGCCCAGAACGACCTCCGTTACGCCTTTTTCCCGGATGCCCGCCGCCTCGCCATCGATATTGCCGGCCGGGTCACCGTCTATGACACCAGGGACCACCGGATCGGCGGTTTCTCCCAGCAGCAGGGCGGCGACCAGTCGATCACCTTCACCTCGCAGCACGGGCTGGTCCGGGTCGCTGACCTGGATGT
>CAXBEC010000147.1:0-7127 GCA_963974145.1 uncultured Alphaproteobacteria bacterium
CTCGTGGTTTCCGGTACCGCGGATCATATCTGGCCCTATGAGGGGGCGGCGGCCGTTGTCGATAGTGCCCGGGATGTCTATCGGGCGTTTGATAGTGAAACTGCGATATTGGCTGTATCGGCACCGGGCGGACACCGCTTTTATCCGGAAATTGCCTGGCCGCATTTTGTCGGGCTCCTCAGCGGGAAGCGCGCGGCACAGTCTCCGGCTTAACAGGCGGTTTCAATCGAACAGGTTACAATGTATGGAGACGTCAGCAAATGCGTTGGCTCGGAGGGCGAAGATTGTGTCGTGGCGGGACAGCAGGCGAAAAAAAACGGTGTTGCGGGGGCCGGCACGGCGGGGTGGCAATGCCCGTTCTGCGGTCGCGCATTTTGCAAAAGCGGCGCATGATTTGAAAGCAGTTGGTGGGGCATTTGATCAGGTGTCGTACCGCTTTTTCATGACACATACAGGCCTTGGCCAACGCGGCATTTCGAGGGCCGCGTGGTGAACACGTCGCCGGCCGCGCCTGTTTTTCATGTTATTACCGGCTTGGATGTTGGCGGCGCGGAAACAATGCTTGTGGCCCTGGCGGAAGCGGAGGCTGCTGCCGGGGTTCCACCAGTAGTTATCAGTCTCACCTCCGGGGGGGCGCTCGCGGATCGCCTCGTTGAGGCCGGTGTGACCGTTTACGAACTCGGCATGAAAAGCGGCCGTCCCGGTCTTGGCGGCGTATTCCGGCTTACCGCACTGATTCGGCAATACCGACCATCGGTCGTCCTGGGCTGGATGTACCATGCCAACCTCGTGGCGACGATGGCTCTTTCCGCATCGGGGCGTCATCGGTCGACGGCGCATTATTGGGGTATCCGCTGTTCCGATATGGACCTGCGTGAATATGGCCGGATGTTCCGTCTCGTCGTCAGGGCAAGCGCCCGTCTGTCCTGGTTACCGGATGCGGTGATCTATAATTCCAATGCCGGAATTGCGGCACATCGGCAGCTAGGTTTCCTGCCGCGCCGCAGTCTGTTGATCGAAAATGGTATCGATACCGCCCGGTTCAAACCTGACCCGCGCGTGCGGGAGACCGTCCGGGCATCCCTGGGGATCGATGCTGGTGCGACCGTTCTTGCGGTGACCGCACGAGTCGATCCCATGAAGGATTATGCAACCCTGCTTGCCGCACTGGAGCACGTACCGGAGGTGAGGGCGGTGTTCATTGGAGAAGGCACTGACACACAATTGCCTGATACGCCCGGTGTCATTCGCCTCGGCCGCCGCGACGATGTTCCGGATATTCTTTCCGCCGCGGATATGATTGTTTCGCCTTCGGCGTATGGCGAGGGTTTCTCAAACGCCCTGGCGGAAGGCATGTCCTGCGGCTTGCCCGCTGTCACAACCGATGTCGGCGATGCGCGGCGCATCGTCGGTGACACGGGTATTGTGGTTATGCCGCGTGATGCGGTGGCATTGGGCGCGGCAATCGGGGAAATGTGCGATACCGGGAAACTGGTTGAACGCGGGCGGGCGGCGCGCCAGCGGATCGTGGAAAAATTTTCGCTCGACAGGTCCGTCGCGCGCTTCCGCCTGCTGTACGAAAATGGATTGCGGGATGAGGATCCTGTTTCGTGATGCCCTGGTTTTTTCTTGAAGCTCTGGTCAGAAATTGCCATAGCGGTTGCCGGGCGATGCCGATGACCGCAGATCCGACAATTGGGGAATGGATTAATTGAGCTATAACGGAACGAAGGTTCTTGTCACTGGCGCGGACGGATTCATCGGTTCGCATCTCGTGGAGGGACTGGTTGCCGCCGGGGCGAAGGTTACCGCGTTGGCGCAGTACAATGCTTTCGGCACAAACGGCTGGCTGGACGAAATGTCGGAAAGCGTATTGTCGGCGGTCACGGTGCGCCGCGGCGATATCCGCGACGCGGCATTTGTCCAGCGTCTGGTCGCCGGACAGGACGTTATCTTCCATCTGGCCGCGCTGATCGCGATCCCTCATTCCTATGATGCGCCGCAATCCTATGTGGATGTAAACGTTACCGGCACCTTGAACATGCTTGAAGCGGCGCGGCATCATGGTGTGCAGCGCGTCGTGCATACCTCGACAAGCGAGGTCTATGGCACGGCACTGACCAAGCCGATTGGCGAGGGTCACCCGCTACAGGGCCAATCGCCTTACTCGGCGAGCAAGATCGCAGCCGACATGATGGCGGAAGCCTATATGCGGTCCTTTTCGCTGCCGGTCTATATTCTCCGGCCCTTCAATACGTTCGGGCCACGGCAGAGCGAGCGCGCCGTGTTATCGACGATGATCCGGCAGGCGCTGGATCCCGGCTGCACCGAAATCCGGCTGGGCGATCTCAGCCCCACCCGGGACTTCAATTATGTCACGAATACGGTGGAAGCTTTCATGACGTTGGGCGATGCCGACGGTGTGGAGCCGGGCCAGCCTTACAATGCGGGCACGGGTGTGGAAGTGTCGGTTGGCGATATGGTGGACCGGGTTCTGGACGTCACCGGTGCGAACAAACCGGTCGTCCAGGATGCTGACCGTCGGCGGCCGCCGGGGTCGGAAGTGCGGGCACTGGTTGCCGATTCCCGTTTGCTGCAAACGGCGACCGGCTGGCAGCCGGCAGTCGATCTTGATGCGGGTATTATCCGGACGATCGACTGGTGGCGGGGTCGGATCGGCGCGGGTCAGGTCAGGCGGTCATCCGGATATCTGACCTGATAATGGCGGTGGGGCCTTGGCGCCAAGTCCCTTATTCGACAAGTCCGGAGGATTGCAGATCCTTGATCAGGGCCGGCCATGAACGAACGACATTGGTAAAGTTCAAGGCGAATTGTCCCGCCGTCATTGGCTCCTGAGTGGTGATTAGTAATTTATAACTCGCCACGATCCGATCGTTTTGCACGTAAAGTATCAGGGGAACTGTCCGGCTGTTCCACTTGTTGACCCACGTCAATTGGTCCAGATTTCTGTCCGGGGAAAATTTCAGATTGGCGGAAGACGCGATGCTGATAACCTGTGAGATCGCCTTGCCGTCCTTGTCGCGACCGACAATCCTGGTATCGATAACAGCATTGATTTCCGGCAGGTTCATTTCCGCATTTCCGTTAAAGCGGATCTGAAGTACCAGGTCTTCAGAGTTGTCTCCTCGGATTGTCAGCGTCCCGTTAACTTTCAGGCGGTCCTTGAGTATCTTTGCGAGGAGGATTTCGGTGTCCTTCAGGGAATCGCTTACCGTGATGGTGCTGCCATCACTCTCTGCGCTGAAAGCCGGCGATATTGAAAACACGAGCCCGCAAATAATCGCCACCGCCCGGAATATCATAACCATCGTCAAGCCTCCATTACTGCCAGTATGCGCGATAACAGCCGCGCGGTGTTTCCCGTTAGCCGATTTTGTGTATTTCGACACTATAACGGTTTCGGTGTAATCCCTGCCACCCGGAAATTGGATGCGGCAATTATTGCGGTTTTGCCGGATTACAGGTCAACTGAAGATGGCACGTCTTCGGGCGGTGGTGAACGTAGCATGCCGTCGAAAGTGACAAGCATATGACCGTCCCGTGGCGCGGTATGGCGTTTGGATTCAGTGGTCTCATCATGCGTGAAAGGGGCCGCTACAGCCGGAGCCCCTGCCTGATAATACGCGGGCGTTCCCGACGCCGTATAGGTTTCGGGCGGTGATGGACGCTGCCTTGCAGGCGCTGCTTCATACTGGCCGGTTTGCCGAATCGCGTCAGCCGACAGATCGAGAATTACGTCAATCGCTGAAAACCGGAACGGTTTTCGACGCGGTGCGGTGCTGGCGCCGGGTTCGCTGCGGCGCCATTCGCGGTTATGGGCATTGGATGGCGAAACGCCGGTGATCAGCATCAAGCACTCTCCTGTGTAACTATTTTTCTGCTAACAGAAGTGCAGCAATATTTATGCCAAGGTTTGGCGCCCGGTATTCTATCAACAACTCAATTCCTTAACAGAAATACGGATTAATTAAGAAATTTGTCTTGGGTCATATTTGCCGGGTCTTCATATTAGGAAAACCAATCTGCCGCCCGGAAGACGCTCTGATTCCGGCGTCGCGCCGAAATTCCCGTTCAGTTCTTCCCTGGCCTTGCATGGCCGGTGCCGCCCATTCGATACTGATGTCTTACCAACCGGAAAGGTCACAATGATGAGCAGAAGCGACGCCGTAGCCCGTATTGAGTCCTATTTCGACGATGGCAGGTTCCTGGCGGACCTTTCCCGGCGTGTCGCAATCCCGACTGAAAGTCAGAATCCGGAACGGATGGACGTTCTGTACGGCTATCTTCAGGACGAAATGCGGCCGACATTCGAGGCGATGGGCTATGCCTGCCGCATCTTTGACAATCCCGTGGCGGGCGGTGGCCCGTTCCTGCGGGCGGAGCGCTTTGAAGACCCGGCCCTGCCGACGGTTTTGACATACGGTCATGGTGACGTGGTGCTGGGCTATGACGCGCAGTGGCGCGAGGGATTGTCGCCCTGGTCCATAACGCAGGAAGGCGACCGGATTTACGGACGCGGCACCGCCGATAACAAGGGCCAGCACACGATCAACATTTCCGCCCTGCGGACCATTATCGAAGCGCGTGGCAGGCTTGGCTTCAACTCCAAGCTATTGATCGAAACCGGTGAGGAAACCGGCTCTCCGGGGCTGCACCGGCTGTGCGAGGAGAACAAGGAAGCGTTTTCGGCCGACGTGCTGGTGTGCTCTGACGGGCCGCGGCTCAGTCCGACGCGGCCGACGATATTTCTTGGCGCGCGCGGTGCGTTCAATTTCGACCTCGAGGTCGACCTGCGGGAGGGGGGGCATCATTCGGGCAACTGGGGCGGCTTGTTGTCTAACCCCGGCATCATTCTGGCGCATGCGATTTCCTGCATCGCGAGTCCGAAAGGCAAGGTCCTTGTGCCGCAATGGCTGCCGGATGGTATTCCCGATTCGGTGCGCAACGCGGTCCATAACCTCGTCATAGACGGCGGTGAGGGGGCGCCGGAGATAGATCCCGACTGGGGCGAGCCGGGCATGACGGCAGGTGAGAAAGTGTTCGCCTGGAACTCCTTCGAGGTGCTGGCCTTCCGGACCGGCAATCCCATTCCGCCCCGCGCGACAGCCCATTGCCAGATCCGATTTACCGTCGGTGTTGATCCGGAAACATTCATGCCGGTTCTGCGCAAACATCTGGACGCGCATGGTTTCCCGATGGTGACGGCAACACGCAGCAAGAAGCCTTATATGCCGGCGACACGGCTCGATCCCGAAAACGCCTGGGTCGAATGGGCGGCGGCATCGATCAAACGGACAACCGGCAAAGACCCGGCCATCCTGCCCAGTCTTGGCGGATCGCTGCCCAATGACGTATTCGCGAATGTGCTCGGCATGCCAACGGTCTGGGTGCCGCATTCCTATGCGTCGTGTTCGCAACATGCGCCGAACGAACACATGCTGGCATCGGTCGCCCGCGAAGGCCTGCAGCTCATGACCGGTCTTTTCTGGGATCTGGGTGAAACGCCACCAGTCTGGCAGCGGGCCGCATGACCGAGCCCTGTGACCTGTCGGCGGTCGAAGCGCGCCGTCTGATCGGCCGGAAGGGGTTGTCGGCCATCGAACTGGTCGAATCCTGTATTGCCAGGATCGAGATGGTCAATCCGGCGGTCAACGCAGTCGTTGCCCGGGATTATGAACGAGCCCGGGATGCGGCGCGCGCGGCGACGGAGGCGGTCATGCGTGGCGATGCGTTGCTGCCGCTGCACGGCTTGCCCATCGGTATCAAGGACATGAACCACACAGCGGGCCTGGCGACGACCTACGGGTCACCGATCTATCGTGACTTCGTTCCGGAAGAGGATGAACGTTTCGTTGCTTCGCTTCGCCAGGCGGGTGGCATCGTCCTGGCAAAGACCAACACGCCGGAATTCGCGGCCGGTGGCAATACATCGAACAAGGTCTATGGCGCGACGCGCAATCCGTTCGATCTGGCGCGCACCAGCGGCGGTTCGTCCGGTGGCTCGGCGGCAGCGCTGGCAACCGGCATGATGCCCTTGTGTTCCGGCAGCGATACCGGTGGCAGCCTGCGGCGGCCGGCAACCTATTGCGGCGTTGCCGCGCTGCGGCCTTCCATCGGCCTGGTCCCATCCGACCGGCGTACGGTGCCCCTGACGACTTTCAGCACGCTGGGGCCGATGGCGCGGACGGTTTCCGATCTGGGGCTGATGCTGTCCGCGATGGCCGGTGAAGACGCGATTGACCCGATGTCCTTTCCTCACGATCCGGCGCAGTTTCTAAATATTTCCCCCGCTGACTTGTCCCGGTTGCGGGTGGCGATATCGGAAGACTTGGGCTTTGCGCCCGTTCAGAAGGCGATACGAAAGACGTTTCGCGAAACGCTCGCACGATACGGATCGGCTTTCGCAGTCTGCGAGGACCGTGATCCGCCGATGGAAAATGCGGCCGATATCTTCTGGATCCTTCGGGGCCTTCAGTTCGTCGCGACGCAAAAGGAACATTTCGATAAATATCGCGACCAACTCGGCGCGAATGTGTTGTTCAATACCGAGGCCGGCCTGGCGATGAGTATGGAACAGGCCGGCTGGGCACATAAGGAACACGGCGAGCTGTACCGGAGGTTCCAGGCGTATTTCGAAGACTATGACATTCTTATCTGCCCGGGTGTTCCGGTCCCCGCATTCCCTCTCGACCAGCCGGCGCCGAGTGAGATTGACGGTGTAAAAATGGCCCATTACATCAGCGCTTCCGCCATCACGGCAGGCCTGACATTAACAGGGCATCCCGTGGTCGCACTGCCCTGCGGGCTGGATCATACCGGTGCGCCATTCGGTATTCAGGTGGTAGGCCGAAAGCACCAGGACAGGTTTACGTTGTCGGTGGCGATGGCGCTCGAGCAGGTGTTTTCAGGGCACCCTTTTTTGGCCCGGCCGGTTCCGGATATCGATGTCCTGGCGAGAGCAGAACACCCAGAAAAGTAGCCGTTTGGACGGCCATTCCCACGCTTGACGCGGTTGCATCGGTTTCGTATGTGGATGCCGGTCAACTGACCGCGATACTGGAGCCGCATCCCATGGGGAAACGCGTTCTAAGCGCTATGATCAAGCA
>CAXBEC010000148.1:0-7116 GCA_963974145.1 uncultured Alphaproteobacteria bacterium
CGGCGCGATGGGTCGTTGCGGACGATCCGCGCAAGCTGAAGGAATTCGCCGATGCCAACCGGTCCAGCCTGGCGGATGATCATGACGGCGCGCTGGTCTTCCTGGCGCGCAACGCCTGGGCGCTGGGCAAGGCGGAGGAAGACTGGCCCGATATCCGCTTTCTGAAGACGCGCGAACAGACCCTGGCGTCCTAGAGCAGATCGCCTTTTATCAGACGCAAATTTTGTGCCCGATATAAGGCGTGAACCTGCTCTATCTCTATAGAATAAAAGCCGGCTATTCCGGCGGCGGCGCTGTTTTGCCGGGGATCAGGAACCAGATATAGGCGGCTACCTGGATGGCGAGGACGGTCCCGAAAGCGGCGGTATAGCCGATATTCTGGTAACCGCCATCGGCCTTCAGGGGCCAGAGGTCGATGATCGCACCGATGGCGTATTGCGCGACAAAGACGCCGCCGAAGGCGAGCAGGTTCAGTGCCGTGATCGCACGCCCGGAATAATGCGCGGGGAAAAACCGCGTCAGCTGGGTATAGGACAACACGGTGAAGTTCATCGTCAGCCCGAAAATGACCCAGGGCCACAAGCCCGTCGGGGCGAGCTGGAAGACGATGGCGGTCTGCGCCATCATGAAGATCAGGGTCGCACTGCCCATGATCTGGTTAAGGCTGAAGCCCCGCCGCTCCAGTTGGTCGGCGACGACGCCGCAGGCGACGAATCCCACGGTCATGATGGCATTCAGGATGAACAGGTGCTCCGCGATCGCATCGCGGGAGAACCCGGCGACATCGCGCAGCCAGGGCCCGGCCCAGAGTGACTGAATGCCCATATTCGCCGCCAGCGCCGCCACGGAAATCGGCGCGAGGCGCCAGAACAGCCGGCTCGTGAAAATATGCCCGATCCCGGCCAGTTGCTCGCGCAGCGAGGGCGGCGCCACGGCGCCGGCCTTTTTTTCCGGCACGGCCAGGAAGATGATGCTGGATACGCAGACCGTCGCCGCGGACAGCCCGACGAACACACCCCGCCAGTCGGTGTAATGCAGCGCGAATTCCAGCGGCACGGTGGAAGATACTGCGCCCAGCCCGCCCATCGCCATGAAGCAGCCATTGACCAGCGGCCAGCGGTTCTGTGGAAACCAGATGGTGATCGCCTTGAACGAGGACATCAGCCCCCCGGCCACGCCGAGGCCGATCATGGCGCGGGCCATGATGAGGGTAATCTTGCTGTCGCCGATGGAAAACAGGAAGGCACCCAGCGCCGCCGCCAGCAGGAACGCCGCCTGCACCCGGCGCGGGCCGAACCGGTCCAGCAGCATGCCCAGCGGGATCTGGAAGGCGGCAAAGGCAAAGAAATAGGCCGATGTCATCAGACCCAGGTCGCCGGCGCTCAGATCCACCTCGCTGACCAGCTGGGGGGCGATGATCGCGTTGATCGAACGGTACAGGTAGGACAGGAAGTACCCGCCGGCGAAGGGCAGGAATACCGTCGCCACCAGCCGGATGATGCCCGGCGGCTTGCCGTCTGCTGTCGTGACCGTTGCTGCCGTCATGGCGTCTTCATCGCGATTTCCCGGATCATCTTGTTCAGGATGGCATGGGCGAAGCGCTGCCGGCCATCGGCCGTCATGGCAAAGGCGCCAGGGCCGCCGATGATATCGAGCTGGTAGTGTTGCAGCAACGCCTCGCCGGACATGCCGGGAAAGCGCCCGCCATCCGCCGCGACCACAAGGGCGTTGATCGTGATGCCCTCGCCGATTGCCCGGGCGCGGATAGGCGCCAGCGGCTGGCCGTTCATCTGCGGGCCGTCGCCGGAAATATCGATGATCTTGCGCGGGCTGGAATGGCCGTTTTCGCGGATCAGGCGGGCCGAATAGTCGATGACGTTGCTGATCGAATTATAGCCCCAGGCGACGCGCGGTGCGGCCAGCAACCGCTCGGCGAAATCGCGGGCCGAGGCAGCGTCTCGGATGACCGTCCAGTCGACGATCGTGTGCTGCGATTCCGGTGCGCCCCATTCGACGAAGGCGATGGCGATGGCCTGGTGAAACCCCGACCGGATCGCGTTCAGGATGCGCTCGTCGGTGATGGCGGCGGCGTAGCCGGCCCGCTGCAGGCGGAATTCGTCATCATCGATGGAGCCGGAACCGTCGGCAGCGAGCACCAGCTGGACATCGACCTCCTCCGACAGGGCGGCCCGCAGCGGCAGCACCGCCCATGCGATGGCGAGGGAAAGCAGGACAAGGCGTTGGAACATCATTGTCGCCTCCGTATCGGGGATCGCGGGCTCAGCGGCCCTCGATGACAAGGTTGAACGAAATGGACGAATCGAGCCCGCCCACCAGGATCTGGTTCACGCCGAGCTTCAGCGGCGCGCTGTCGGATTCCTCGAAGGGCGCGATCCGGGTTCCATTGACCAGGGTGCCCAGCACGCTGCCCAGGTCGCGCAGGGTCAGGCGGCCCTGCACGTCCTCGATGACAAAATGCATCGGCGCCATCTCGTAGGGTTTCGTGGTCAGCAGCCGCAGCTCGGCTTCGGATTTGCTGGCCGGATCGCCGGCAACGGCGCGGCGGCCGACCCGGAAGGGTAGCCTGTCGATGACAATGCCATCCCGCCCGATCTGCGATTCGACCGCGTGGCTGGCGGGCAGCAGCCTGATCTCCGCAATAGCCGAAACGGCGACGCCGGCGGCGTGGATTTCCCCTTCATAGATTTGCTGTGTCACATCGCTCAGCCGTTCGCAGAGCATGCGCAGGATATTCAGCGCCATCGGGTTTTCGCCGCCGAAGGCCGCGTCGAAATCCTCGCGGGTGATGACGATCAGGGTCGTGTCCTTGCGGGCCCGTGTCGTGGTGGAGCGGGCCTTGTTACGGATGATACCCACTTCGCCGAAAATCTGTCCGGCCTTCAGCACCGCCAGCGGGACGATGGATTCGCCCGCCGATCGTTCCACTTCGATTTCACCATCGACGATGACATAGGCCGCGTTGCTGGTGTCGCCTTCACGGTAGATAACGGTGCCGGCGGGGTAGGGGACTTCCTTCATCGCACCTGTTCCCGCCGCATGTCTTAAACCGCCCCGGCTTCCCGCAAGGCGGTGATTTCGGCCGTGCTGTATCCGAGCGTGGCCAGGATTTCGTCCGTATGTTCGCCCAGTTGCGGCGGCCGCCGGCGGATCGATCCGGGTGTTTCCGACAGTTTGATGGGCGTATCGATCATCGGGGCCGGGGTGGGCAGGCCGGGATAGTCCGTCATTTTCAGGAATCCCGCTTCCTGGATATGCTCGTTCTCCAGCGATTGCTGCAGGGTCAGCACCGGGGCGGCGGGCAGTCTTGCGCCTTCCAGTTCGGCCAGCGCTTCCTCTGTCGTGCGGGTCGAACACCATTCCTGCATGCGGGCGCTGATCACCTTGCCCTGTTCGGCGCGCAACTCGTCATTGGCGTAGCGCGGATCGGTCAGCCAGTGATCCTCGCCCATCAGGTTTGCCCAGCGCTTGTGCATGTGTTCGCCCAGGGTCAGCACGATGATCGAGCCGTCCCTGGTCTTGTAGCTGTCGGACGGCGCGCTGAGCTGGCCGAGATTGCCGCTGCCTTCCCGGTTCGGCCTGGCGATGGCCTGCTCGATCATCGCCGAATTGCCGTTGGCCAGCGCCGTATGCAGCAGCGAGCCCTGGACCCGCTGCCCCTGACCGGTTGCCTTGTGGTGCATGATCGCCGCCATGGTGCCGAGTGCGGCCAGCGTCGCCGTACCGTAATCAACCCAGGGGAAGTAGGAGCGGGTCGGCTGTCCCGGCTGGCCGGACAGGTGCATGGCGCCAGACATCGCCTGCGCCACCAGGTCGAAGCCGACCTTGGTCGCATAGGGACCGGTGGTGCCGAAGGCGGTCGCCGATACCAGAATCACATCGGGCTTGATCGCGGTCAGCGTTTCGTAATCGAGACCCAGCGCCTTGAGCGCCTTTTCCGGCAGGTTGGCGACCACGACATCGGCCTGCGCCACCATGCGGGCCTGGACTTCGCGGCCTTCCGGCGTGGTGGGGTTCAGCGTCATGCCGCGCTTGTTGCGGTTCATCTGCAGGTACATGGCGCCCGCATTGTCTTCCTCGCTCATCGGAAGGACATGCCGGTCCTCGCTGCCGCCGATCTTGTCGATGCGGATGACATCGGCGCCGAAATCGCCCAGCAGGGCGGCGCACCAGGGACCCGCGATATAGCGGCCGAAATCGAGAACGCGGATGCCGTCGAGTACGCCCGCCATGGTCAGATTTTCACGAAGACATCGCCGTCTTCGACTTTGACTTCAAAGGTTTTCAGGTCGTCCACGATGGGCGCGCAGAGGCCTTCGCCGGTCTTGATGTTGAACCGGCCCTCATGCAGCGGGCATTCGATCTCCTCGCCTTCCTGGAAGCCGTCGGCCATGGAGGCATAGGCATGGGTGCAGATATTGTCGGTGCAGTAAATATCGCCGTCGACGTTGTAGAGGGCGATTTCCTCGCCGGCGACTTTGTACTTCTTCGGTTCGTCCGGCTTGATGTCGCTCGCGGGGGCAACAAGTTGCCAGGTCGGTTCCGTCATGTCACTTTTCCTCCACACCCAGTTTCTGGTTCGAAGCGGCCTGTTGGCGGCGCTGGGCGGAAAATATAGATTTCGACCCCGGCGATTCCTAGTCTATTTATAGCTGTCCCACCTTCATCAAGGATAACCGCCGCTTTCCGGCGGGCGAAAACCATGGCGCTCGGCGAACTCGATTTCATCGCGATTCTGATTATCGGGCTCGCCTATCTGCTGGCCGGCCTGTCCAAGGGCGCCATCGGGTTCGGCCTGCCGATCATCGCCATTCCGCTGGTCGCCATCGTGCTGCCGGCGCATATCGCGATCGCGCTGACCGCCGCGCCGATTCTGCTGTCCAACAGCTACCAGGCGTTTTTCCGGGCCGACCCGGTCGGCGTTATCCGCCGCTTCTGGCCGCTGATCGTCGCCATGCTGATCGGTTCGACGATCGGCTCGCAGATCCTCACCCGGGTCGACCAGCATACGGCATCGATCATCGTCGGGGTGGTCCTGCTGTGTTTTGTCGCCCTGCAGGGGTTTTCGATCCGGCCGGAAATATCCCATCGGGGCGAGCGTATCCTCAAACCCATCGCCGGTATGGCGTCCGGCCTGCTCGGCGGCACCACGGGGATCCTGGGGCCGCCCTTCCTCATCCTGCTCGTCGCCCTGCGGTTGCCGAAGGACGCCTTCGTCGGCGCCATCGGGCTGCTGTACTTCATTGGAATCATGCCGCTCTATGTAACCCTGGTCTTGAAGGGCGTGATCGCCCGCGACGAGGCGATCCTGTCGGGGCTGGTCTGTATTCCCCTGTTCGCCGGCATGTTCGCCGGCGCCTGGCTGCGTGGCCGGATTTCGGCAAAAGTCTTCCAGCGGGTGCTGCTGATCGGCATTTTCGCCATCGGCGTTAACCTTATCCGGCGCGGTTTCGAGTAGGTTAAGGCTTGGCCTCAACCCCGTTTTCTGGCAGACACGGGCCGCCCCGATGCGGGGGCATGGAGAATAACGATGACCGATACCGAAACAGCCGCCGCCGAAGACGGCAGGCATGACTTCATCCGCGACCGGATCGACAGCGACCTGAAGGGCGGCGTCGTTCCCGGCGTTGTCACGCGCTTCCCGCCGGAACCGAACGGCCACCTGCATATCGGCCATGCCAAGTCGATCTGCCTCAATTTCGGTGTGGCGCAGGAATTCGGCGGCCGTTGCCATCTGCGCTTCGACGACACCAACCCGGTCAAGGAAGAACAGGTCTATATCGACGCGATCCAGACCGATGTGCGCTGGCTGGGCTTCGACTGGGGCAGTCACTTGTTCTATGCCTCCGACAATTTCGACCGGCTGTACGAATGGGCCGAACTGCTGATCCGGGACGGCAAGGCCTATGTCGACGACCTGACCGCCGACCAGATCCGAGAATATCGCGGCACGCTGACCGAACCCGGCCGACCGAGCCCGTTTCGCGATCGCCCGGCCGAGGAAAGCCTCGACCTGTTCCGTCGCATGAAGGCCGGCGAATTCCCCGACGGCGCGCGGGTGCTGCGGGCGAAGATCGACATGGCGTCCGGCAATATCAACCTGCGCGATCCCGTGCTGTACCGTATCCTGCACGCGACCCATCCCAGGACCGGCGATGCGTGGAAAATCTACCCGACCTATGATTACGCGCATGGCCAGTCGGACGCGATCGAGGAAGTCACCCATTCGCTCTGCACGCTTGAATTTGCCGATCACCGGCCGCTGTATGACTGGCTGATCGGAAGCCTGCCCGTGCCGGCAACGCCGAAACAGATCGAATTCTCGCGCCTGAACCTGACCCATACCGTGCTGTCCAAGCGGCGGCTGATGCAGCTTGTCACCGGCGGGCATGTGCGCGGCTGGGACGATCCCCGCATGCCGACCCTGAGCGGGCTGCGGCGGCGCGGTATGCCGGCCGAAGCGGTGCGCGATTTCATCGCCCGGATCGGTGTGACCAAGAGCGGCAGCACGGTCGAGGCCGCGCTGCTGGATCATTGCGCCCGCGACTGGCTGAACACGAATGCCCCGCGCCGCATGGCCGTCCTCAACCCGCTGAAGGTGGTGATCGAGAACTACCCTGAAGGCGAAACCGAGATGATGACCGCAGTCAACAATCCCGGCAATCCCGATGCGGGCACGCGCGAGGTCCCGTTCTCCCGCGAGCTTTACATCGAGGCGGAGGACTTCATGGAAGACCCGCCGCGCAAGTTCTTCCGGCTTGGCCCGGGGCGCGAGGTGCGGTTGCGCTTCGCCTATTTCGTCACCTGCACCGATGTGGTGAAGGACGATGCGGGCAATGTCGTCGAACTGCGCTGCACCTATGACCCGGCGACAAGGGGCGGCGACTCGCCGGACGGCCGCAAGGTCAAGGGGACGATCCACTGGGTTTCCGCCGAACACGCGATCCCGGCCGAGGTACGGGTTTACGAACCGCTGTTCACGGCAGAAGCGCCCGGCGCCGATGGCGATTTCCTAAACGATATCAACCCGGCATCGCTGGCCATCACCACCGCTGCGATGCTCGAACCGGCGCTGCGGGACGCGAAACCCGGCGAGCC
>CAXBEC010000149.1:0-7095 GCA_963974145.1 uncultured Alphaproteobacteria bacterium
ATGTGTTAAGCCTGCCGCCAGCGTTCGTTCTGAGCCAGGATCAAACTCTCAAGTTCATTCGCAATGCAACAATCCAGGATAAATCCCGAACCATTCCAAAGCTTTGACGGAGCCTCGTCCAAGCACAATCTTACGCAGACACTTCCAGTCATCATCCAGCCGAAACCGGACCATAACCGAAAGCTCTTATCATCAGAATGCACAGGCACGAGTAATACTCCAGCTCGGCCAAAACAAACAGCCAAACCGCCGCCCGCGCATCCCTTCCATTTCCGATTCACAATGTACTAGAACCATCAACGCCCCGTAGAGCGTCAAATGGCGCAGGGTGTTACCCGCGCCGTGGAGGGGGCTTATACGACCGCCCCGAGGAGCATGTCAAACGCTTTGTCCCCACAAAATGAAATAATTTTGTCATCAAACGATAACCGGCGAAAAACCGGCTATCGCAAACAAAAATAAAGGTTTCAAAGCAAGTTTACCTGAAATTAAGGTTCACAAGTTACGGTTAACACGATAATTAGTAACATGGCCCGGCAGCATTTCGGTTAATGCCAAGTAAAACAGGGGCCGTGCAGACAATAATGACGACAGGATAAGGACCCTATGCGTATTGGCATGTTGACTGCCGTGGTCTCAACGACGCTGGCAACGGTATTATGGCTCGGCACACCTTCCGGGCATGGTACATTGCGACCGGATAGTGGAGAGCGGCCCAATCCCCATACGCTGACAGACGACATGGCCCTGCTCGAAGACCGCGATGCCTTCGAGAACCTGCCCGATCCCGCGATTGATCCCACTATAGTCGAAAACCTGACCGTTGCCCGCGGCGACACGCTGATGGCGCTGCTGGTCAAGGGCGGCGTCGACCGCGCCGAAGCGCATGAAGCCATTACCGCGCTGACCAAGGTATACGACCCCCGCGATATCCGGCCCGGCGTGCAGGTCACCGTGACCCGGCATACCGCGGAACCCGGCCTGGACCCGATGCTGCAGGCACTCGACCTTGAAGTCGCCTCGACCCGCCGCGTCGCGGTTACGCGCGGCGAGGCCGGCGATTACGAAGCCGCGGCGATCGACACCCCGCTGACCGCCAAAGCGTCGCGCGCATCGGGCACGATCCAGTCCAGCCTGTATGTCGCCGGCACCCGCGCCCGGCTGCCGGCCAATACGCTGGCGGGCATGATCAAGATCTTCAGCTATGACGTCGACTTCCAGCGCGACGTCCAGCCGGGCGATTCCTTCGACATGCTGTTCGAGCGCATGGTCGACGAATCCGGAGCAGCGCTGGCGGAAGGCGAAATCCTGATTGCGGAAATGGTGCTGAGCGGCAAGAAGATCCGCCTGTACCGGCATGAGACAGCAGATGGCGAAATCGATTATTTCGACGCGAAAGGGCGCAGCAGCCGCAAGGCGCTGATCATGACCCCGATCGACGGGGCGCGCATTTCCTCCGGCTACGGCCGCCGCAAACATCCGATCCTGGGTTATACCAAGATGCATCGCGGTACCGATTTTGCCGCCCCTACCGGCACGCCGATCTATGCGGCGGGTAACGGCGTGATCGAAAAGGCCGGGCGCAATGGCGGTTATGGCCGCTACATCCGGATCCGCCACAACAACAACTACAAGACCGCCTATGCCCATCTGAACGGCTACGCCAAGGGAATTAGCAGCGGCAAGCGGGTCAAGCAGGGCGAGGTCATCGGCTATGTCGGCACCAGCGGGCGTTCTACCGGCCCGCACCTGCATTATGAAATCCTGGTCGGCAACAAGCAGATCAACCCCAAGAAACTGAACCTGCCCAGCGGCCGGACGCTGACGGGCAAGGAACTGGCCCGCTTCAACGCCCGGCGCGACGCGCTGGAAGACCGTTACGCCGCGCTGCCGGCGGCGAATGCGCAGATCGCAACCGGCGACTAGATCAGGTCATGGCGGGTCGGAATCGCCTGCGGCGATCCGACGGCCATGTGAACCCGATCTACCTTAAATCACCGAGCACCGTGTAGAGCGCATCGAGACAGCCGGCGCCCAGGCGCTGGCAGCGTTCCGGCGACCAGCCGACCCGGTCATCGGGCGCATTGGCATTGTCCTTGAACGGCATTTCCAGGGTCATGCCCAGTGCGCCGAAATATTCCGCCACATGCGAGGAACACAGGGTCAGGTTGCCCTTGCCCGGCGCCGCCTTGGGATAGCCCTTCTCGGTCTGGTAATCCGGATTGGCGCGGACCAGCGCCGCATCGAAATTTTCCTTCGCGGTTTTCTGGCGGTCCGTCAGCGAGGGAATGCCGTCGGCGCCGGCGATAAAGACATAGGGCAGCGCCTCGTCGCCATGCACGTCGAGGCAGAAATCGACGCCGGTTTCGCGCATCTTCTCCCGGGTCAGGAACACTTCGGGGCTTTTCGCCATGCTGGGCTCGGCCCATTCGCGGTTCAGGTTGGTGCCGACCGCATTGACCCGCAGATTGCCGCGACGGCTGCCATCAGGGTTCATGTTGGGCACGACATGCAGCACGGCGTTCTGCAGCACCGCACGCGCCACCGGGTCCGCCTCATCGGTCAGCCGATTGAGGAACCCTTCCATCCCCCAGGACGCCTGGGTTTCGCCCGGATGCTGACGGCCGACGACCCAGCAGACCCGCTTGCCCTCGCCCGGCCGGCCGATTGTCAGCAGGTCGAGATCGGCTCCGTCCAGCGTCTGCCCCAGCACGTCCAGCGCCACCCGCGGCGAGGTCTGGCACTGCGCCATGAAATCCCGGTAGCGTTCGGTCGAATAGGGCGCGAAATAGGCGTAATGCACCGCATCCCGATCCGGCGTGTGGCGGATCGTCAGCACCGTGCCGTCATATTCGCTCGGCACCCGGAACCAGGTGGCGCGGTCATAGGACGCGACGGCCTGATAGCCTTCCCACCCCTTGGCGTAACTGGCCTGACCCGCGTTTTCGATGCGGAAGGCGCAGTCGGTATCGCGCACGCCGACGGCACGGAAATGAAACCACTGGAAAAAATCCGATTCGGTGTCCTTGCGGATGTTCAGCCGCACATTGGCCGCGTCCGAGGCGTCCACGACCTCGATATTGCCGGAATCGAAATTCGCGCTGATATGCATTCCTGTCCCCTGCCCTGATGCTGTTGTTGTCTGTTGACGTTAAAAATAAAGCCGGCGGGCTTTATTACAACCCGCCGGCTTCCGGTGTTCCTGTTGATGTCCCGCGGTCAGGCGGCTTCCGCCGCGACCACCTCGCCGTTGATGACCAGACCGTCCTCACCGGCGCTGACCCGGATCGGTTCGCCGTCGGCGACCCGCCCTTCCAGGATCAGGCTGGCGATCGGGTTCTGCAGCGAACGCTGGATCGCCCGTTTCAGCGGCCTTGCGCCATAGACCGGATCGTAACCGGCATCGCCGAGCCACACCTTGGCGGCCTCGTCGAGTTCCAGTGTGATCTTGCGGTCGTCGAGCAGCTTCTGCAGCCGCCCCAGCTGGATATCGACGATGCGGGTCATGTTGGCCCGGCTCAGCCGGTGAAACAGCAGGATCTCGTCCAGCCGGTTCAGGAATTCCGGCCGGAAGGCATGCTGGACGATCTCCATCACCTGGCCGCGCACCGCGCTGGAATCCTCGCCTTCGGGCTGCGCCGCCAGGATATCCCCGCCGAGATTGGAAGTCATGACGATCACCACATTGGTGAAGTCCACGGTCCGCCCCTGCCCGTCGGTCAGCCGCCCGTCATCGAGCACCTGCAACAGCACATTGAAGACATCGGGATGGGCCTTCTCGACCTCGTCGAAGAGGACGATCTGATACGGCCGGCGCCGCACCGCCTCGGTCAGCGCGCCGCCTTCATCGTAACCGACATAGCCCGGGGGCGCGCCGATCAACCGCGAGACCGCATGCTTTTCCATGTATTCCGACATGTCGATGCGAAACATCGCCTGGTCGTCATCGAACAGGAATTCGGCCAGCGCGCGGGTCAGTTCGGTCTTGCCGACACCCGTGGGGCCAAGGAACAGGAACGAGCCGATCGGCCGGTTCGGATCCTGCAATCCGGCCCGGGCGCGGCGCACCGCGTTGGCGATGGCGTCAATCGCCTCTTCCTGGCCGATCACCCGATTGCCGAGCGCTTCTTCCATCGCCATCAGCTTCTCACGCTCGCCTTCGAGCATCTTGTCGACCGGCACGCCGGTCCAGCGGGAAACCACCCCGGCGATATCCTGCGCCGTGACTTCCTCGTTCAGGATCCGGTGATCCGCCGATTCATCGGCTTCCGCCAGTTTCTTTTCCAGGTCCGGGATAATGCCGTAGGACAGTTCGCCCGCCCTGGTCAGGTTGCCTTCGCGACGGACGCGATCCAGCTCGCCGCGCGCCTGGTCGAGCTGTTCCTTGATGACCTGCGATCCCTGCAACTGGTCCTTTTCCGCCTGCCAGGCCGCGGTCAGTTCCGCGCTGCGGCCTTCGAGTTCGGCCAGGTCTTTTTCCAGGGTCGCCAGCCGGTCCTTCGAGGCCTTGTCAGTTTCCTTTTTCAGCGCCTCGCGTTCGATCTTGAGCTGGATGATGCGGCGGTCGAGTTCGTCGATCGCCTCGGGCTTTGAATCGACCTCCATGCGCAGGCGGCTCGCCGCCTCGTCCATCAGGTCGATCGCCTTGTCCGGCAGAAAGCGGTCGGAAATATAGCGGTTGGACAGGGTTGCGGCGGCGACAATCGCGCCGTCGGTGATCCGTACGCCATGGTGCAGTTCATATTTTTCCTTCAGCCCACGCAGGATCGAGATCGTGTCCTCGACCGTCGGCTCGCCGATAAACACCGGCTGGAAGCGCCGCTGCAGGGCTGCATCTTTCTCGACATATTTCTGATATTCGTTGAGCGTCGTCGCGCCGATACAGTGCAGCTCGCCGCGCGCCAGCGCCGGTTTCAGCATGTTGGAGGCATCCATCGAGCCTTCCGCCGCCCCCGCGCCAACCAGCGTATGCAGCTCGTCGATGAACAGCAGGATTTCGCCGGCGGCGGCGGACACTTCCTGCAGCACGGCCTTCAGGCGCTCCTCGAATTCGCCGCGGAATTTCGCGCCCGCGATCAGGGCGCCAAGGTCGAGCGACATCAGCCGCTTGTTCTTCAGGCTTTCCGGCACGTCACCATTGACGATGCGCTGCGCCAGCCCTTCGATGATCGCCGTCTTGCCGACGCCGGGTTCGCCGATCAGCACCGGATTGTTCTTGGTCCGGCGCGACAGCACCTGGACGGTGCGGCGGATTTCCTCGTCGCGGCCGATCACAGGGTCCAGCTTGCCGTCGCGCGCCGCGGCGGTCAGGTCCTGGGCGTATTTCTTCAGCGCGTCATAGCTGTCTTCGGCCGTGGCGCTGTCCGCCTTGCGGCCCTGGCGGATTTCCTCAATCGCGGTGTTCAGGCCCTGCGGCGTGACGCCGGCATCGGCGAGCGCCTTGGCGGCGTCGGTTCCCTGCGCCAGCGCGAGCGCCAGGAGCAGGCGTTCGGCGGTGACGAAACTGTCGCCGGCCTTTTCGGCGACCTGCTCGGCCTGGTCGAACAGGCGCGCGGTTTCGGGCGAAAGATAGGTCTGGCCGGCGCCGCTGCCTTCCACCTTGGCAATCTTGCCCAGCCCGGCTTCGACATTGGCCAGCGCCTTGCGCGAATCACCGCCGGCAGCGGCGATCAGATTGGCGGCAAGGCCTTCCTTGTCGTCCAGCAGCACCTTCAGCACATGCAGCGGCGTAAGCTGCTGGTGATTGCTGCGCATGGCGAGCGTCTGCGCCGACTGGATGAAGCCGCGGGAGCGTTCAGTGTATTTTTCGAGATTCATAATGGAATAATCCCCTCATTTGCCCCCTCTTCGAGGCAGGCGGTTAAGGACAACACGATGACCGGACCCTCTTTGAGGCACCCTGTCATAGATCATATGGGGTCGTTTTTTCGGGTCGCAAGCCGTTTGAACCGCAATTGATCCAGCGCAAATTCAACACCTGCCGCCCCCCGGCGAACAGCGCCGGAAAATCCGATCCGATACGGATTTGGGGCGTTTTTGATCGTTTTTAAGCGGAAAACCATCGAATTATTCAGATTAACTCATTGATATAATTCAATAACGGGGTGAAATCGCGCCCGAATGTCTACAATTGTCTACATTTTTGTCGCCAGAGCCGTCTCCGCCCCAGGATTCGCCCCGCACCAGTATATAGGTATTTAATGCTAATTCTGAGAAATTCAAGAGAAGCTTGGAAATTCAGCGTGGATTTCTCTCGCGCCAGGCGGGCCAACGTCAGCTTTGAAACCCCCGAGATATTGGCAAGACAAACCCTTTCAGACCGCCCTGGGTTTTCAGGTCGTCGATTGTGCTGACAACCGCATTCTGCATTCGGACACGCATATAGCTTAGTGGAAACATGCCGCCGCGGCGGCGACTGTCGCCATGAAACGCCGGCGCGCGTCCGGGCCGTCGATGGATTCGCCATCGGTGACGCCGCCCGGCACCGTCAGCGCGGCGCATTTGGCGCGCATTTCCGAAGATCCGAAATCCACGTCGCGGGAAATATGGGCGAAGTCGTTGCGGATTTCGGACAGCAGCAGCAGGTCGTTTTTCATCTCGTAGGCGCACAGACCCAGCAGGAAGGCGATTTCCGCCTTGATGCCGAAGGCGCCGGCCGGGCCGGTATGCTTGAAGACCTTGCGGAAACTGTCCTTCGTATGCGCATCGGTCACGAAATGCGCGGCCAGCGCCTGGTCGATCTGATGCTCCAGATAGGCCGCCGCCAGGATCGCGGCGCCGCGGTCGGACTGCCGGCGCAATTCATCGGCAATCGGCAGGTCGGATTCTTCCTTCATCACCATAGGCGGGCCTGCTCCGGAGTCATCAATGCAAGCGGTATATCAGATTCGCTGCCTGCCGGGCCGCCGTTACAGGTCGCGGTCCTTCACGACGCGTAACGGCAGGATGTCGCTGTTTGTCGTGATGATGGGCGAGGGATCGACCCGGACCGAAGCGCCGGCATAGGTCCCGCCCACGGAAAAGGTGCCGACCTGTACGTTCACGCCATCGAGCTTCGGCAGCGGAAAGAACGCCTGGTAAATCTGGTCGCGGTCT
>CAXBEC010000150.1:0-7094 GCA_963974145.1 uncultured Alphaproteobacteria bacterium
CTCTTCCAGTTTCATAATTCGCGCGCGGCCATCCTCCTCCGGCATGCCTTCCAGATGGGAGGCATGCACGCCGACAAAGATCGCCTTGCGACCCGTTTCAGGATGGGGCCGCAACAGCGGATGCGCATTGTCCGGCGCGTCGCGCTTTTCCGCCTCGGACATGAAGCGGCCGATGTTTTCCCGTGATTTTTCCCAGCTGTGCACGACCCGCATATCCGCCAGTTCGGCCTTTTCCGCATCGGGCAGCGCCTCGTAGGCGGCGTACATATTGGCAAATACCGTGTCGCCGCCGGCCGGGGGCAGGGTAACCGCATGCAGGATCGTCGCCATGGACGGCGCCGGCCGGAAGGATTTGTCCGTGTGCCATTGTTCGGATTTGACACGACCCAGCAGATTGCCGTCTTCGTCCATGTTGGTCACGACATGCACCAGCGGAATATCGTTGGTGCCAAGATTGCGCAGCGTGTGCTGTTCCAGTTCGCCGAACTGTTCGGAAAACGCGACCTGTTGCTGCTTGGTAAGCTTCTGGTCGCGGAACACGATGACCTGGTACTGCAGGAAGGCGTCATGCACAGCGTCGCGTGTGGCATCTGCCAATGGCTGGCTGAGGTCGAGGCCGATAATCTCCGCGCCCATCAGCGCCGAGAGCGGTCGAATCTCAAACCCGGCCTGCACCGATACGTCGTCAAGTGTTTGTGCTTCCATAATAAAGTGCCTTCCATCGGGGGTTGCCCTGCACGCGATGGTAGCGGCTTCCGGTCGGGATGGGAAGTGTACCCCTATGTATGCAGTCTGTTATCCTGCGCACTCGAGTACCCGGTTTGCCGGTGATATCGTTTCTGGGGGGAATGTCAAATGAAGAAAAGCGAAAACCGTATCCTGACCACCCATGCGGGCAGCCTGCCGCGCCCACCGGCGCTGACATCCTTGTTTGCCCGGCGGGCACGGGGTGAGACGATAGACGCGGCGGAGCTGGACCGGCTGATCGACGAGGCGACCCGCTGGGTTATTCCGCAACAGGTGGCGTCCGGCGTGGATATCCTCAACAACGGCGAACAGCCACGCGAGGCATTCTTCCTGTATGTCCGGCACCGGATGAGCGGATTCAACGGGCTGGGCACGCGCCGCCCGCCAGCGGATGTCACGAAATACCCGGCATTCGTCGAACAGCGCAAGGCAACGATGGGGGGACGCGAGGCCGTCAATAACTTCGAGGTGCCGACGGTCACGGGCGAGGTCCGTTATCTGGATCCGGCCTTTGTCGCCCGGGAATGCGATGATTTTCGCGCCATTCTGGATGCCGAAAAGCCCGCCTTTTCCGAAGCCTTCGTCACCGCGCCGTCGCCCGGAATCATCGCGGCGGCGATCCCGAATGAGCATTACGATACCTTTGACAATTACCTCGACGCCGTCGCAACCGCGCTGAAGGTCGAATACGATTCCATCACAGGGCATGGCTTCCTGCTGCAGCTCGACTGCCCGGACCTGGCGCTGGAACACCATGTCACCTATGCCGAACGGCCGATGAGCGAGTTTCTGGATTTCGTCGAACGGGTGGTCGGCGCGATCAACCGCAGCCTGGTGGATGTGCCGCGCGAAAACGTGCGGCTGCATGTCTGCTGGGGCAATTACGAAGGTCCGCATGACATGGATGTCCCGCTGCGGGAAATCCTGCCGATCCTGAAAAAAGCCGATGTCGGCGCGATCGTACTGCCCTTCGCGAACCCGCGCCATGCCCATGAATACAAGGTGCTGGGAGACATGAATCTGGCCGATGACCAGAACCTGATCGCCGGGGTCATCGATACGACGTCCAATTATATCGAACACCCCGAAACCATCGCCGACCGGATCGAGCGCATCGCGCAGGTAGTCGGCGATCCGTCGCGGGTCATCGCCGGAACCGATTGCGGCTTCGATACCTCAGCCGGCATGGGCAAGGTGGCCGAAGACGTCGTCTGGGCCAAGCTCCGTGCGCTGGCGGATGGCGCGAAACTGGCCAGCGAGCGGCTGTTTTAGGTAGCGCTAGGCCCAGGGGTCGATGGCGTATTTATCGATCACGTCGGGCAGGTAATCGTAACCGAGGCCGGGCTTCTGCGGCAGCAGGACCCGGCCCTTTTCGACGACCGGCTGGGTGTCGATCAGTCGCCGGAAATTCACGATCGTGTCGTCGTTGAACACCTCGATGAACGTCGCGTTCGGCGTGCTGGCGACGATATGGACATGCATTTCGTGATAGGCATGCGGCGCCACGGACACGCCATAGCTTGCCGCCGTGGCGGCAATGCGGCGGAATTCGGTGATGCCGCCGCAGCAGATCGCATCCGGCTGCAGGATCGTGGCCGCGCCCTTTTCCAGGATTTCCTTGAATCGCCAGCGACCCGCCTCGATTTCGCCGGTCGCGACGGGGACATTGGTGCGCTGGACCAGGCGCGCGTGGTTGTCGAGATCGTCGGGTGAGAACGGTTCCTCGAAGAAATAGGGGTCGTATGGTTCGTAGACGCTGACAAACCGCATCGCCGTTTCGATATCGCGCCAGGCATTGGAGATGTCGAGCATCAGCAGGACATCATTGCCGACATGTTCGCGGATGGCGGCGAGCCGGGCTTCTTCTTCCCGCAGTCCCAGCAGCCCGACCTTGATTTTCACCGCGTCGAAACCAAGATCGACAAACCCCTGGACCTCGGCCGCGAGATCTTCCGGTGTCTTGCCGTCAAGGTAATAGCCGCCGCTGGCATAGCCGCGCACGGATTTTTTCTGATAGCCGCCGAGCATCCGGTACAGCGGCATGCCGGCGGCCCGGGCATTGTGGTCCCACAGCGCGATATCCAGCGCGCTGAGCGCCCGCATCACGGACCCGACGCGGCCCTGCAGCAGTGCCTCCTGGTACATCTCCGCCCAGAGTCCCTCGACGCGGAATGGATCTTCCCCGATCAGGACAGGCGCCAGCAGGTTGCGGACCGCTTCGGTCACGATCCCGCCGCCGCTGCTGCCGCCATAGGTGAAACCGATACCCTTGTGGCCGTCATCGGCCTCGACCTCGACCAGCGTCAGGTCGCGGGCCAGCACCTTGCGGGTGGCGAAGGTAGTGGGATTATCGAGCGGAATACGGACGGTGCAGGCGCGGACCGCGGTGATTTTTGTCATGGGGCTACTCCGGATGTCAGCGGGCGAATATGCCGGTGCACCATGTCAACCTGCGGGCGGTACCGTCAATAGAGGCGGCCGTGCAACGACCGGCCAACGGCGCCGGCTAGCGGGGGCAGCTGACGCGGGCGATGAAAGGTTTGGCTTCCTTGAAGATCGTGTCGCGTGGCCGTGGATCTCGGGCTGGCGCTCGCTGGAATTCGACGTTATGGCCGGACAGGAAACCGAAGACGACCGGATTGGAAATCGCAAAGCCCCGGTCCAGGATAAGCTTGCCGCGGGCCTGAAACGTCTTGACCGTATTAAGCTGGGCGTAAACGACGCCGGCGACATAGCCGCTTTCGTCGAGGACGGGCCCGCCGCTGTTACCCGGTCGAACGGCGGCATTCATCTGGAAGCGCGTGCCGCTTCTGTTGTGGGCCTGATAGGTGCCGGGGGTTACGTGCGGGCGGATCGGCGGCAACTTGATTGTCCCGTAACCGATGACCGTAATGTCACTGCCGGGCTCCAGGATATCCAGGCTGCGGAATACCGCGACGGCCGGCGCCTTTATGGTGCCCGCGAGCAGGGCCAGGTCGTTGACCGGGTCGGTTCCCAGAACGACAGCCGTGCCCTGCCGGCCATCGGTGGTGTCGACCCAGATGGTCTTCTTGCATTCTGCAATGACGTGGTTGTTGGTGACGATCTTGCCGTCGCTGCTGACAAAAAAGCCTGTGCCATGGCCTCTCGGGCCCTGTTCGCGTTCCGATTTCGGCTGGTTGGCCCGTTTGATCCGTTCGCGTCGCAACTCAGCCTTTTTCTTTGCCGCGTCCTCCCGGCTGAGGATCTCGCCGTCGCATTTGTCGGGCGTCTTTGGCTGAATGACGCCGCGTGCGGCGTCAAAGCACTGGATAACGGCGGCCTGCGCCGCCACGGGATTGCCGGAAAATTGGAAAGACAGGGTCAGGCCGATGGCTGTCAGGACGAGCAATCTTACGGGAATTGTCACGTAAACTGGACCTCCAATCCTGCTGTGAATGCAATTGGGTATTGCCATATCACGACAAAGTGCCAAATTTATCCTTAATGCAGTTTAATTTTTCGTTCGTAGCCCATTTGGATGAAACGCCGCGCGGGGACATGCGGTATTTAATACTTCATTGAGCACGGAACAGATCGACACCACATCAGGCATACGGGAACGCACCATGATCATGACAGCGACAAAATATACCAAACCTGCCTTCGTGCCGCAAAAAGCGGGCGTATCGCTCTGGGCTTTGGTTGTCGCCTTGTCGGTTATCATTGTCGGCACGCTGGATGTGCTTTCGACCAATGCCGGGCTGCTGGCCGGCGCTGTGGAGACGAACCCGCTGATGGCCGCTATGCAGGACCTGTTCGGCTGGTGGTGGTTCGTACCGAAGATGGGGTTGCAGTTCATCACAGTCGCCATTGTCCTGATGCATCCGGTACGTGCGGTATTCATGTGCGTCAGCGCAGTGATTGCGTTTAATGCATTTGTCGTCCTCAATAATTTTGCCCTGTCTGGCGTCATCTAGCTGTAGCTGTGACCGCGCGGGTTTAGCGTCTTTGCTTCACATCCAATAGCCGGGATGTCTTGACGCAGCATCGGCTTCGACGCATTCATTCTGTCGCCTTACTCCATTGGATGGCAGCCTTCGGTCGTCCATAAACGAGGTGTGGCAGTTTGAATTCAGCGAGGTGGAACGGCAGTGACAGGCGAATCCTTAGAAAACGATGATACGCAACGCATGTTGCAGGACAGTGCGCGCGCCTTCGTTTCGCGCAGCGGGGGTGTAGAACGCGCCCGTGCCAGTCGGGAAAATGCCCCGGGTTTCGACCGCGGGATCTGGCGGACCATGGCCGAAAACGGCTGGTTCGGCCTGTTGTTTGCGGAGGAACACGGCGGGCTGGATCTGGGCTTTGCCGAAGCGGCAATCGTGATCGAGGAGCTTGGCCGTTGTCTGGCGCCGGAACCCTTCGTATCCGCTGTTGTTCTGGCCGGGGGTGTCCTGCGCCGGGGCGATAAAACCCCGTTTCGGGATGAAAAAATTCAGGCCCTGATTGCCGGCGAGGTTATTCCGGCGCTGGCCTGGCAGGAAACCGTCAATGACTATGACCCGATCCGCATCACGACCCGTGCGGTTTCGTCGGCGGATGGCGTCACGATCAACGGTCGCAAACAGTTTATCCCTGCTGCGGCCGGCGCCGATGCCTTTATCGTATCGGCGATCGGGCCGGATGGGCCGGGGCTGTACTGGGTTGAAGCCGGCGCGACGGGGCTGAACCTCGCGCTGGACCCCTGCGTCGACGGTATCGACTATGGCACGCTGGAACTGCGTGACGTTTTCGTCCCGTCGGACCATGTTGTTCTCGCGCATAATGCGGGGCCGGTCGTGGTGGCCGCCGTCGACGAGGCACGGTTATGCGCGTCTGCTGAACTGGTCGGCGTGATGAAGCAGGCCCTGGATGACACGCTGGCGTATGTCAAACAGCGCGAACAGTTCGGCCGACCGGTCGGCAAGTTCCAGGCCATACAGCATCGCCTTGTCGACCTGTGGGTGCAGCAGGAATTGTCGCGGGATGTTGTGGCGCAGGCATGCACCTGTTTCGACGAGACCGACGACCCTGCCCGTCGCGCGGCAGAAGCCAGCGCCGCCAAGGCACGGTGCAGCGAAGCCGGCCTGTTGATCGGACGCCAGTCGATCCAGCTGCATGGCGGTATCGGTTATACGGATGCTTATCATATCGGCATGTACCTGAAACGCGCCCTGGTGCTGTCGGCCTGGCTGGGGAATGCGGGCATGCATCGGAACCGTTTCGCAGCGTTTGCACCCGAAGCTGCCGCCTGAAAGGAGATTTCCAGATGACCGAAACACGCGATATGAACGCCTTGGGCGATGACGAATTCCGTGCCGAAATCCGCAGCTGGGTTGAAGCGAATTACCCCGAGGAATTGCGGTTCTTTCCCCGCCGGATCCTGACCGCCGAATGCCGGGAATGGTATCTGAAACTTTCGGAAAAAGGCTGGCTCTGCCCGGTATGGCCGAAGGAATACGGGGGCATGGGCCTCGATCCCGGCAAATTCATCATTTACACCGAGGAATTCGAGCGCCATGGCGTCGCCCGCATGCCCGATCAGGGTATCGTCATGGTCGGGCCGCTGCTGATCAAATACGGCACGGAACAGCAGAAAGAGCATTTCCTGTCGAACATACATGCCGGCAATCACATCTGGTGCCAGGGCTATTCCGAGCCCAATGCCGGGTCGGACCTAGCCAGCCTGCGCACCACCGCCGTGCTGGAAGGCGATGAATATGTCGTCAACGGCCAGAAAATCTGGACGTCGCTGGCGCATGATGCGAGCTGGATCTACATGCTGGTTCGGACGGACAAGGATGCCGCCAAGCCGCAGGAAGGCATCAGCTTCCTGTTGTGCGACCTGAAAACGCCCGGCATCACCATCCGCACGATCCCGAATATCCGCGGCGAGGAGGAATTCTGCGAAGTCTTCCTAGACAATGTCCGGGTGCCGAAGGAGAACCTGGTGGGCGAGCCCAACAAGGGCTGGACCATGGCGAAAGCGCTGCTCGGCTTCGAGCGCATATTTGTCGGAAATCCACGCATGTCGAGTTATGCGCTGAACCGGCTGCGGTTGCTGGCGGAGTCGCTGGGTGCATTCGAGGACGCGGCGTTTGCCGCGCGTTACAATCGCCTCCGGTTGGATGTGCACGACCTGGCGGCGTCATTCGAAAGATTTGCGGCAATTCTGAAATCGGGCGGTGAAATCGGTTCGGATGTCTCGTTCCTGAAAATCTGGGCGACCGAAACCTATCAGCGGATTACCGAGGAAATGGTCGACCTGTCAGGGGATTTCGGCGGATACCGGG
The DNA here is from genome assembly GCA_963974145.1 of uncultured Alphaproteobacteria bacterium. Classification (GTDB taxonomy): domain Bacteria; phylum Pseudomonadota; class Alphaproteobacteria; order UBA8366; genus MarineAlpha4-Bin1. The sequence continues at coordinate 7,038 of CAXBEC010000150.1, forward strand.
AAGACCTGTCGCTTGGCAATAACAAGATCGACGTCATGAACCAGTTCCTGGGATCGC
>CAXBEC010000151.1:0-7093 GCA_963974145.1 uncultured Alphaproteobacteria bacterium
TCGCGGCGGTCTTTGCTGTCGTTGTCCGGGAACGCGTCGCCGGACGTCGAGCAGTCGTTTTCGCAGCAGGTTTTTGAACCGTGCTGGGTTTCTTGGCAGTCGTTGTCTTGGTCGCCATTGGTTCTCTCGCTTTCTGGATAAAGTGGTCAAAAAAACGTTCCGGTCGCCCCGGCGGCATCAATACTGGCTGCATTCGTAACGGAACAAAGTTAACGAAAGGTAATTAACCAAATGCGACCTCAATTCGCCAAAGTAAGGCAAATATCAATCTGCGAATTCTTGAGTAATGGGCCGCCATCCAATCGACGACGCCGACCACCGATTGCCAAGCGCCACCGCGCCATACTAGAATTTGGCGTGCTCAACACCGCCCGGGAGGAATAGTCATGAACGAATTGCTCGCCAGAACCGATTACTATGACTTGCCGGCCCAGGATGCGGAACAGCAACTGCGCATCCAACTCGCCGCCGCCTATCGGCTGGTCGACCACTTCGGATGGACAGAACTGATCTATGGGCACCTGACCGCAAGGGTCCCGGGGCCGGAACCGCATTTCCTGATCAACCCCTACGGATTGAACTATGACGAAATCACGGCCTCAAACCTGGTGAAGATCGATTGCGACGGCAATATCGTCGAACCCAGCGATTACCCGATCAACCATGCCGGCTTCGTCATCCATTCTGCCGTGCATATGGCCAATTCGACCGAACATAAATGCGTCATGCATACGCATACTCGCGCCGGCATGGCCGTAGCCGCGTTAAAGGACGGATTGCTGCCGGTGTCCATGTTCGCCACAATCTTTCACAAAAAACTGTCCTATCACGACTACCAGGGGCCGAGCCTGGACACGGATGAACGCGATAGCCTGCTGGAGCATCTGGGTGAAAACAAGGCGATGATCCTGCGCAATCACGGCCTGCTGACCACCGGCCGTACCGTGCCGGACGCCTTCCTCCGGCTGTACCGCCTGGAGCGGGCCTGCCAGATTCAGCTGGATGCAGCAGCGGCAGGCGAAATGATCGTGCTTTCCGATAACGAAGCGCAATCTTCCGGTGCCGGTATCGACGGCTTCATGGAAAAGAACAACGAAGGCTCCGGTGTCGGCGCCATGGAGTTCGCGGCACTGATGCGCAAGATGGACAAGATAGACCCGTCCTACCGCCACTAGCGGTAACCGGGTCAGGCGGCGCCGTTCGGGGGGAACGGCGCCGTTTTCATTTTCAGGACCTGACCACCAAGGAGCGCTCGAATGCCCAATTCGGTATGGCTGCACTACGACCAGAAGGCGCTGGACGACCAGTACAACCAACGCATCCTGGTGCCCAACGCGAATGAATACATGGCCCGCCATGGCGTATTGAGCGCACAGGTCCGGGCCGAACTGGAATGCCGGCTGGATGTCCCCTACGGCCCTACCGAGGACGAAAAGGTCGACATCTTCCCTGCCGCACAAAAAGGCGCACCACTGGTCGTGTATTTCCACGGCGGCGCCTGGACACGCTGGCACAAGGACAATAACAGCTTCCAGGCGCCGCATTTCGTGAAGGCCGGCGCAACCTTCGTGCCCGTGAATTTCGCGCTGGTCCCGCAGGTGCCACTCGAGGAATTGGTGAGACAGTGCCGCGCGTCGGTCGCATGGGCCTATGAACATGCGGCGGAATTCGGGGCTGATCCTGACAAGCTGTATGTCGCCGGCCATTCCTCCGGCGCGCATGTCGTCGGCTTGCTGGCCGTAAACGACTGGGCGACGGAATTCGGCCTTCCCGCCGATGTCATCAAGGGCGCCTATGCGGCCAGCGGCATGTACGACCTCGAACCGGTACGGCTGTGTTCGCGTCAGGAATATCTGAATCTCGACGCGGGCGCGGAAAACAGGCTCAGCGCAATGCGTCATATCCCGGACCGCATGCCGCCGATGGTGATTGCCTATGGCGGTGGCGAGCAGAAGGAGTTTCGCCGCCAGTCGAAAGACTGGGCGAAGGAACTGCGCCGGCTCGGCCATCCGGTTGTCGCCGAACTGGACCTGCCCGGGTTGCATCATTTCGAAGTCGCCGAACAGTTCGCCAACCCGGATGGCCCGCTGCTGCAGGCGATCTTCCGGGATATGGGGCTGAGCTAGATTTCAGGAACAGGGAACGGAATCATGAAAGTCGGAATTTGCGGAATCGGCAAGATGGGCGCGGCGATGGCCGGGCGACTGGTCGAGGTCGGGCATGACGTCATCCTCTGGAATCGTACCCGCGCGCGGGCGGATGTGCTGGCGGGTCCGGGCATCACTGTTGCCGATAGCGCGGCATCGCTGGCGAGACAGGCCGGTACCGTCATCTGCATGTATCTGGACGAAGGCGCACAGGATGGCATCTATGGCGGTGAAACCGGCCTTTGCGCCGGGCTGACCGCGGCCCATCTGGTCATCGACATGAGCACGGTAAAACCGGAAGGCGCGGGCGCCGCGGCCGAACGGGTCGGTGCGACCGGCGCGGATTTCATCGAATGCCCGGTGGGCGGCACGGTCGCCCCGGCGAAGACGGGAAAGCTGCTGGGCATGGCGGGCGGTACGCAACAGGCCTTCGAACGGGCGAAACCGTTGCTGGAGCAGCTCTGCCGCCGGGTCGAACATGTCGGCCCCGTCGGCACGGGATCGGCGATGAAGCTGGCAGTGAACCTGCCGCTCGCGGTCTATTGGGAAGCGCTGGGCGAGGCACTGTCCATCGCTGTCGCCTCGGGCGTTGATCCGGACCTTGCCGGCGACATCCTGGGCGACAGTTCGGGCGCCGCCTCGGTCGCCAAACCGCGCATCCCCATCATCGTCGCCGCGATCCGGGGCGAGATGCCGGGCGCACCCGCCTTCGACCTGTCCGGCATGGCCAAGGACCTGCGGCTGATGCAGGAACATGCCGCCTCGCTCGGCTTCGAGGTGCCGGCTGCCACCGCCGCGCGGGGCGCGTTCGAAGCCGCCGCAGACGATGGCTGGGCTGAACGCGACGCGATCCTGCAGGCCGCCTGGAAATGCCGGAACAGCACGGTAAGCTGACGCATCCCGCGATGTTGGATCGGATGATGAAGGGGTATCAGGCTCCTGTTAAATCGAGCGTGACCTCGATCACCGAAGCGTCGTCAACAAACTTCCTGCTGAAACCCAGCCGTTCCGACAGGGCCAGCATCGCGCGGTTTTCGTGCATCACCTGCCCGATCATTGTCTTCGTCCCCCGATCCCGACTGTAGCGGATCATTTTTTCCAACAACATATGACCAAGCCCTCTGCCCTTGAAGTCGGAGCGGATCACGATGGCGAATTCGCAGCATTCGTTGTCCGGGTCGGTGACGGTACGGACCACACCTAGGGTTTCGGGCGCGCCATCCGGCGCTGGCGCCGTCGCGATGAAGGCCATTTCGCGGTCGAAATCGATTTGGGTCAGGCGCGCCATCTGGCTGTGCGGTAACCTGCCAACCTGCCCGAAGAACCGGAACCGGATATCCTCGGGTGCCAGCTTCGACAGGAAGGCGTAATGCGCCGTCTCATCCTCGGGACGGATCGGCCGGACCATCACTTCGAGCCCACCACCCAGGGTCGCGGCCTCCTCCAGTTCTTCGGGATAGGGGCGGATCGCGAGCCGCCGCAAACCCTCTTTCGATGGCGCGATGCCGATACGGGCGTCGAGCGCGAGCACCCCTTTGTCGTCCACCAGCAGCGGATTGATATCGACCTCGGCAATTTCCGGGATATCAACGACCAGTTGGGACAACTGCATCAGGCTCACGCAGAGCCGGTCCATATCGACCGGCGGCTTGTCCCGGTAACCACGCAGTTGCCGGGAAATGCGGGTCCGTTCAATCAGGTCGCGCGCCAGTTTCATGTTGAGCGGCGGCAACGCCACAGCGCTGTCGGCAATCACTTCCACCGCCGTGCCGCCATGGCCGAACAGGATCACCGGCCCGAATACGGGGTCGCTGGTGACGCCCAGCACCACTTCATAGGCGCCGGGGCGGTTCGCCATCTGCTGCACGGTAAAACCCTGGATGCGGGCATCCGGCGCACGCACCGCGACATTCGCCAGCATCTGCCGGGCGGCAGCCAGCACCGCCTCGTGCGAATCCAGAAACAGGTCGACCCCGCCGACATCGGTCTTGTGGGAAATATCCTCGGAATAGATCTTGAGCGCAACGGGATAGCCCATCGTTGCCGATTTTTCGGCGGCTTCCTCCGGCGTGCCGACAATATGCGTTTCCACCGTCGGCACGCCATAAGCCGCCAGCACGGCCTTGGCTTCCGGTTCGGTCAGCATGCCGGCCCCTTCCGCAAGTCGCCTTTCTATGATCCGACGAGCGGTCCGCGCGTGACGGGTAAAATCGCTCAGCGCCGTCGGCGGGGTTTCCATCAGGATTTCCTGGCTGCGCTTGTGATTCACCAGGTGCATGAAGGCCTGTACCGCCTGCCGGGGCGTTTCATAGGTCGGTATGCCGGCCTGCCGAAACAGTGGCCGCGCAGGCCCAACGGCCTGCCCGCCGACCCAGCAGGTCAGCAAGTTGATTTTCCCGTCACCGGCGACATCGATCACCGCCTTCGCCGCCTCGACGCTGTCCGCCGTTGCCGTCGGCGCATGCATAACCAGCAGCGCAGCGCATTCGCCGGCCTTGGAGAGAATACGCAGGGCGTCGGCATAGCGACTGCCCGGCGCATCGCCGATGATATCAACCGGATTGCGGCGCGACCAGTTCGACGGCAGGACAGGGTCGAGAGCAGCTATGGTATCATCGCCAAGCACGGTCAGCGATCCGCCATACTGCACCAGTTCGTCGGTCGCTATCACACCGATACCACCGCCATTGGTCAGGATAGTGAGGTTGCCGCTCTTTTGCGGATGGGCACGGGCAAGCGTTTCCACCGCCGCGAACAGTTCCTCGACATCGCCGACGCGCAGCAGACCGGCGCGCCGGAAGGCAGCGTCATAAACATTGTCGCTGCCGGCCAGCGCGCCGGTATGTGTCGCCGCCGCTTTCGCGCCTTCACTGACGACGCCGGCCTTGATGACGAGCACCGGCTTGTTGCGCGCGGCCGCACGGCAGGCGGACATGAACTTCCGGCCGTCAGTCACACCTTCGATATAGAGCAGGATCGCCCTGGTTTCGGGATCATTCGCCAGATAGTCGACGACATCGCCAAGGTCCACATCGGCCATATTGCCGACGGAAATGAAATGCGAAAACCCGATATTGCGCGGTGCCGCCCAGTCCAGCACGGCGGTGCACAGCGCCCCGGACTGCGACACGAAGGCAATACCGCCGGCCTGGGCGGGAAGATGCGAGAAGCTGGCGTTCAACCCGATACCGGGCACCAGCGCCCCAAGGCAGTTCGGTCCGAGAATCCGGAACAGATAGGGTTGAGCCGCCTGCAGCATGGCCAGCGTTACGCTGGTGCCATCCGCTGTCTTCGCGGCGTCCAGCCCCGCCGTCAGCACGATGGCGGCACGGGTACCCCGCGCGCCCAGCGCATCGATCAGATCCGGAATCGGTTCCGGCGGCGTACAGATGACCGCCATATCCGGCACTTTTGGCAGGCTGGCGACATCGGGATAGGCCAGCACCCCGGCCACGGCTTCGTGTTTCGGGTTAACCGGCATCACGGGCCCCTTGAACCCACCGGACAGGATATTGCGCATCACGATATTGCCGACCGCGCCCGCCCGGTTTGTCGCGCCGATCACAGCAAGCGACCGGGGACGGAACAGCCTGTCGAGGTTTCTGATGGTCACAGTGACAATCTCCGGTTAGCCAACCCGCCAAGCAACCGGGTCAGGATAAACCGAACCCGCGGCAGCCGCACAAATGAATTGTTCCACCGCAACGACGTATCGCGGCCCCGTCAGCCGTTCGTCACCAGCCAGGTGATCCCGTCATAGAATACCAGCTTCGTCGCCATAATCAGCAACAGCGCCTGAAACACCTTGCGAAACAGCTCTTCGCTGAACCGCCCCAGGACGACCTTGCCGAGCGAGGTGCCAATCAGCACAGCGGGCGTCATGATCAGCAGCGCCGGGCCATATTCGAAAACATTGAACCCGACATAGGTGAAACCGGCCACCTTTAGGAAATTCGACAGAAATCCGAAGACGGACATGGTGCCGACCACCGATTCCTTGGGAAGGCCGCGCCGCACGATCAGCGCGCCGACAACCGGTCCGAAAATCCCGACGACGATGTTCATCGCGCCGGCGACGAAACCGATCGGCACGAAGGTCCAGAGCGGCAGCATCTCCGTGCGCATGGGCCGCAGAAAACGCCCGGCGAGCGTCCCATAAATGAATAAGCCGATCGTAATCTGCACCAGTGCCGCCGGCATTCCCCGGAACAGCCAGACGCCAAATGCGATTCCAAACGGCATCAGGACCGAAAACCGGATGATGATCGGCCAGTTCATATGCTTGCGGAACAGCCAGAAGCGCCAGACATTGGCAGCGAACTGTACCGAGCCATGGAACGGGATTGCAGCGGAAGGCGGCATGAACTGCAACAATACCGCAAGCAGGATCGCACCACCGCCCGCCCCGGCTACGGAGGTGATCATGGAGGTAAAAAATGACGTCACCGTCAGGATGGCGATCTGATCCGCGTCCATTCTTGCCTTTGTTAATTGCCGAAGTGCCGCGACACGCGGGAATACGGCGTATGAATACGGGAAACGGCGCGATATGCAACAGGCGGTCATCCGGGCGCCTCGTCACGCTGCGCGGAGAAGGCTCAGCTTGCTGGACAGCATTACGGCCCAGGGTTTAGCGTTGCCGCTCGCAATACTGTCATGTGGTCAGGCTCTGTCAGCCTGACCGGTGCCCGGCAGCCCCTTTTGCTCAGGAGTTTGAGATCATGCAACAGATTACAGTCATCACCGGCGCCAGCCGGGGCATCGGCGCCGCCACCGCGCGGCTCTGCGCAGCCGCAGGTCATGACGTCTGCGTCGCCTATAAATCAGCGAAGGATGACGCCATGGCGGTTGTTGCGGAAATCGAGGCGGCCGGCCAGCGCGGCATTGCGGTACAGGTCGATACTGCTGTCGAAAGCGATGTTGTCCGCCTCTTCAAGACCGTTGAC
>CAXBEC010000152.1:0-7077 GCA_963974145.1 uncultured Alphaproteobacteria bacterium
ACGGTTTTCGTGGATTTCCCCGGCGACAAAACCCGGCGTCGGCAGTTGGGGTTCGCCCAGTTGCATCATGATCGGCATCAGGCCCGGCCGCGGTTCGACACCGTTCAAAAGCACCGCCAGCTTCTGAAACGGATAATCGAACAGGCTATCGATTCGGCTGTTCTTCATGGCGATGCAGGCTCTGTTTGATCCGACTCGGTGTTGCGAATCGCAAGGTTAGCACAGTTTCTTGCCCCAAAGGCGCAAAGTTAATACGTAACTGCCTGATTCTATATACGGTCCATTGTGAACTCAACCCTGCAACGGGCGGCCCCGTCCGGTATTCGATCGCATTTGCAGGGTCTCACGGGGGCGAAAATCCCCGCGTCACGCACAAAAAAATGGCGGGAGGCCGAAGCCCCCCGCCAGGGTGTTGGAAACAGGATTGCTTACTGAACGACTTCGCCGTGCAGGTTGATATCGGTGCCTTCCACTTCGGCTTCCTCCTCAACCCGCAGTCCGCAAATGGCGTCTACGATCTTCAGGATGATCGCGGTACCGATACCGGAATACACGATCGTTGCCACGATACCGAGGAACTGCGTCCAGACCTGACCGGGATTGCCTTCCAGCAGGCCCGGCGTTCCGCCGACCGCTTCGGCTGCAAACACACCGGTCAACAGGGCACCGACGACACCACCGACACCATGCACGCCGAATGCGTCCAGTGAATCGTCATAACCGCACATCCGCTTCAGGACCGTTGCGCCCCAGAAGCAGGCGATGCCGGCGACGATGCCGATGAACAGCGCGCCCATGGGCAGGACGAAGCCGGAAGCCGGCGTAATGGCGACAAGGCCGCCGACGGCACCGGAAACAATACCCAGGACGCTGGGCTTGCCGCGGACGATCCATTCGATAAACATCCAGGACAATGCGGCTGCAGCTGCGGCGATCTGGGTAACGGCCATGGCCATGCCCGCACCGGTCCCGGCGCCCAGTGCCGAACCGGCGTTAAAGCCGAACCAGCCGACCCAAAGCATCGAAGCGCCGATAACACTGAGGACGAGGTTGTGCGGCGCCATGTTTTCGGTGCCGAATCCACGCCGTTTGCCGATCATGATAGCAGCAACAAGGCCGGCGATACCCGCATTGATGTGGACGACCGTGCCGCCGGCGAAGTCAAGCACGCCGGCATCGAACAGGAACCCGCCTTCGGCCCAGACCCAGTGAACGATGGGCGAATAGACGATGACGACCCAGAGACCCGAGAACAGCAACATTGAGGAAAACTTCATTCGGTCAGCGAACGCGCCGGTAATCAGGGCCGGCGTGATGATGGCGAACGTCATCTGGAACGTCATGAAGACGGTTTCCGGAATTGTGCCGCTCATCGATTCCTTGCCTAACCCGTTCAGGAATGCCGAACTGAAGCCGCCGACGAAGGCATTTGCGGCGCCGCCATCGGAGAACGCGATGGAATAACCGATAACCATCCACAGGACGGTCGAAAGGCAACAGACCGCGAAGCTTTGCATCACCATGGTGAGCACGTTTTTCTTGCGGACCATGCCGCCATAGAATAGCGCCAGTCCCGGGATGGTCATTAACAGCACCAGCGCGGTAGCTGTGAGCATCCAGGCTGTATCGCCTGTATCCAGTGCCGTGTCCTGGGCCATGGCTGGACCGGCAAGCATCGCAATGCCGGCTGCTAGCAGAATTCCGGCCCTCTCTATCGTTGTACGCATCAACCCTCTCCTTGCATTTCCGTCTCGCGGCCGGTCTGTCCGGGCCGCTGTCTGTCGCGGCGTACTGACTTTGAGCCTGCCACGGCGGTTACGTGTCGGTGTTTCCCGAAATTCGGGGGTATTCTTCGTGGCTGCGGATGAATGACATGTCCGGGAAAGTGCTAAAAAAATAGCCAATATCGAAGACATGCACATTTTCCGTGCTGCCACTAAATGGCATCCGCGTCGGTTTCACCCGTGCGGATACGAACGGCTTTCGAAACGTCGAGGATAAAAATTTTCCCGTCGCCGATTCGGCCGGTATTTGCGGCAGTCTGAATTGCTTCAACCGCCTGATCCGCCAGCGTGTCGGCGCAGACCACTTCGATTTTTACTTTCGGCAGGAAGTTAACGGTGTATTCCGCGCCTCGGTAAATTTCGGTCTGACCCTTTTGCCGGCCAAATCCTTTCACCTCGGTCACGGTCAAACCTTCTATCCCGATGCCGGTCAGTGCCTCACGGACCGCGTCGAGCTTGAATGGCTTGATGATCGCCAAGACCAGTTTCATGAACAGGTTCCTCTTTCTGATCGTCGTTGCATCAGCCCCGGATGGGCTATTGGAAGTCGTGTATCCGCAGCCTCCTTTTCAAGATGCGTGCCGAACGCACGAAAATAATGATAACTAATTGAAAAATAATAATAAAAAAAATTACCGCCGCTTTGTTAGGCGATATGAAGTGCGGTAAATGATCAAAAAATATGCAAAAATAAAAAAACGTCTAATTTTTATGCGATCAATCTTTCGGGATATTTTTCAAGGGAACTGGACAGTGCCGTTACGGTAAGGGATGGTGCGGCCATGGGGTCGTCACAGAATTCGAACATGTCTGTAGAGGTTGTCGTTGCCGGCGGCGGAATGGCCGGTATGACGATGGGGCTGGCTCTGGCAAAGGCGGGCGTTTCCACCGCAGTTATTGAAATGCAGCCTGCCGATACGTTGCGCAATGCCGGGTTTGACGGGCGAACTTCCGCTATCGCCTACGGGTCACAGCAGATATTCGATGGCATCGGAATCTGGGATGATCTCGTGGGACGCGCTGAACCGATACGTGCCATCCGGATTGCTGACGGCACACTGAATGAAGGGCCATCGTCGCTTTTCCTGCATTACGACCGGCTTGATGTGGACAGTGATGCGTTGGGTTATATCCTTGAAAACCGTGATATCCGCGATGCGCTACTCTCTGCCGCGGCAACAACGGCGGCCTTTCATCTGCTGGCGCCGGCCAGGGTTGCCGGGGCCAAGCGGAATTCCGGTGGCGTCGATGTCGAACTTGATGACGGGCGGCGGATTTCGGCGCAGCTGCTGATTGCGGCGGACGGAAAGAATTCACCGTTGCGGCAGGAGGCCGGTATCCGCGCGACGCGATTCGACTATCCGCAAACGGCCATCGTCTGCACGGTGGCGCATGCGCGGCCGCATGACGGCGTCGCGGTCGAATTGTTTCTGCCTTCCGGGCCTTTCGCAATGCTGCCGATGACCGGGCAGCGCAGCAATATCGTATGGTCGGAACGGAGCGAACTGGCGCAACAGATCCTGGCGCTGGACGATGACGCGTTCTACGACGAACTGCACCGCCGCTTCGGCGACTGGCTGGGCGATATTCGCGTCGAAGGGCCCCGTTTCAGCTTTCCCCTGGGGCTGATGCATGCGGAACGCTATACGGACAGGCGGCTGGCGCTGATCGGCGAGGCGGCGCATGTCATTCATCCGATTGCCGGGCAGGGGCTGAACCTGGGCCTGCGCGATGTGGCGGCGCTGGCGGAATCGATCGTCGACGCGCGCCGTCTGGGGCTGGATATCGGATCGGGTGAAGTGCTGGCGCGCTACGAACGCTGGCGGCGCTTCGACAATGTCCTGATGGCGACATCGATGGACGCGCTGAACCGCCTGTTCTCGAATGATATCGGGCCGCTGCGGCTGGCACGCGATCTGGGTCTTGCGGCTGTCAACCGCATGCCACCGCTGAAGCGTTTCTTCATGCGTCACGCGATGGGCGTTGTGGGCGACCTGCCCCGGCTGGTGCGCGGCGAACCGCTATGAATTCCGGCGCAGGGCATCCGTATTGACGGGCAGAACCCTGCCCATCCAGATCGCGTGATCCGTATGGTCGGTAACGGCGTCGCCGGTTTCCGGATGGACCAGGACGGTCAGGTTCCGTCGGTTCAGGGCCAGCCACGGCACAAAACTGTCAAACAGTGCCGGCGCGAAGAGGACCTGATACATCGGCTGCGTATGCGGCCCCACATTCTTGTGGTGCCAACTGCCAATTCTGACATTGATGAAACGGGCGCCGATATCCTCGCGCAGGGATTGCGCGGCCGCTTCACTGTCCGGCTCGAAATAGATATGTGCGTGCCATTCCGTAATAGCGGTGCTGTCCATGGTGACATGCCTTCCGTGGCTTATGGGTCGCGGGATAACCCCTGGCTTTCCAGCGCGGCCAGATAGTCGGTCCAGAGCTGTTCCTGGTTTTCGGCCAGTTCCCTCAGATAGGCCCAGCTGAAAATACCCGTATCATGCATATCGTCGAAATGGACGCGGACCGCGTAATTACCGACGGGCTCTATCTTCATGATGCCGACATGCCGTCGCCCGGTGATCAGCCGCTTTTGCTCAGGCCCGTGCCCCTGCACTTCGGCGGAGGGACTTTCGACACGCATCAGTTCGGCGGGAAGGCGACAGTTCATACCGTCGTCGAAATCGACCTCCAGCACTTTCTCGTCTTTCTTGTAGCGGATTTCCGTTGGCCAATGGGCAACAGATGCGCCGGCGACCGTGCTCATGCCTGTCCCTCATCGTCCAGCTGGCGCGCTTCATCGACCAGCATGATCGGGATACCGTCGCGGATCGGATAGGCCAGACCGGCCTGTTTGCTGATCAGTTCATCGGCGCCAGCATCGTATTGCAGCGGTCCCTTGGTCAGGGGACAAACGAGAATTTCGAGCAATTTCGGGTCGACCCCGGATTTTCCTTCAGCCACGTCGCGTCTCCCGTTTCTACTGCCTGGCGCCATCGGACGGACCCATTGCCGCCATTTCGGCTATCGCCGTCAGAAGCGATGACCGGTCCGCAAGGTTGGCGGCCTCCAGGAGCGCCTGTTTTTCCGGCGGGTCAAACGGGCACAGCATCGCGATCGATGTCACCAGGTATTCGTCATCCGCCTTTTCGATCGCGTCCCAGTTCGCCTCGATCTTCCGGGCGGTGAAGTAATTGCGCACAGCGCCAATCAGCCGGGTCCTGTCGATGGCCCCCTCTTCGGGCGGTGACAGGTCGGCCTTGAAGGGCTCCCACGCGACGAGGCATTTACGATAGCCGCGTGTCGTTGGTATTTCCTCAACGATATTGAACCGGGCGATGCCTTTCAGCGACAGCAGGAAGCGGCCATCATCGGTTTCCTCGAAATGCGTGATCCGCCCGGCACAACCCGTCGTGTAGACCAGTGGCGATTCGGCGCGGCCCTCGGCATTGGCTTCCGATGGCTGCACCATGCCGAACATACGGCCCGCGGCAAGCGCGTCGACGATCATGTTCACATAGCGTGGCTCGAAAATATTGAGCGGCAGGCGACCCCGCGGCAGCAGCAGGACGCCGGTCAGCGGAAAGATCGGCAGCGTGACCGGCAGCGCGTCGAATGCGGGGTCGAATGGGCTCATGAAAACAGCAGTGTCGACAAGCGCCGGCGGCTGTCCGCGACCAGCGGGTCCGTGCCGCCAAGGGCGTCGAAGATTTCAATGAGCTGCTTGCGCGCCGCATCGTCGTTCCAGCCGCGGTTCCGCTGCACGATTGTCAGCAGATGGTCGATGGCTTCTTCGGAGCGGCCGGTAGCGAAATAGGCCAGCGCCAGGTCGTAGCGTACCTGATGATCCTTGTCGTCCGCCGCAAGGCGCTGTTCCAGTGCCGGGATTTCGCCTGCGGATTCACCCGCTTTCTCGGCGAGGTCCAGTATTGCGGTGACGCTTTTGATATCCGGGTCGTCGCGTTTCAGCGGTGGAACCTGCTCCAGGAGTTCCCGCGCGGCATCCGGCTGGTTCTGGGCAATCAGCACACGCGCCATACCGGCGACGGCCTTCAGGTTTTCGGGTTCGTGCCTGACGACTTCGGCGAAAATGGCACCGGCGGTCGCCATGTCCCCGGCCTCCTCCGCCTGCAGCGCCTGTTCCATGGCTTCCTCAATAGGAGACGGGCCCACTTCGCCGCCGCCTGCCTTGACGACGCGTTCGATGAAGGCGTTGATCTCGCTTTCCGGCTGCGCACCGACGAAGCCGTCCACGGGCTGGCCGTTGGCAAAGGCGAATACGGCAGGAATCGACTGGATGCGCATCTGCCCCGCGATTTCGCGGTTCTCGTCGATATTGACCTTGACCAGCGACACGGCGCCCCGGGTGTTGTTTACGGCTTTTTCGATAATCGGGCCGAGCTGCTTGCATGGCTCGCACCACGGCGCCCAGAAATCGACGATTACCGGCGCGGTCCGGCTCGCCTCCACTACATCGGCCATGAACGTCGCGGTCGTAACGTCCTTCACCAGGGCCGTGGGTGGCGTGATTTCGCCAATGATCGGTTCCATACTTGAATTCTCCACCTGTATTATGAAGTGCTTAGATGGCGTTTTTTGCAGCCGGTGACAAGTCTCGCCTTGTTAGCGGCGTTCAATCCGCCGTTGCCGTCAGTTCCCCGAAATCGATGATCGTCGGTTGATGGTCTTCCGCTGAGAGAAACCGCATCAGCCCCGCCGGTGTCACGGCGATGGTCATGTCGTTGCGCAGCGGATGGGCGTTGACAGGATCCTGCGCCAGGACACCCTTGTCCAGTATAACGGAAACGGCGCCATCGCGGTCATTGATAATACCGAATGGCGTAACCGAACCCGGCAATACGCCGAGCATTGCCATTAGCAGTTCGGGATTGCCGAAAGAAAGGTTGCCCCGGGCCGCGAGCATATGGCGCAGCGCCTTCAGATCAACCTGTCGGTCTTCCAGTACGGTGACCAGCCAGAAATTTTTCTTTTTATCGCGCAGGAAAAGGTTTTTTACATGGCCGCCGGGAAGGGTGCCACGCAGAGCCTGGGCTTCCGATACGGTGAAGGCCGGCGGATGGCGGTGCAGCGTATATTCCACGCCGAGCGCCTCCAGCCGCGCAAACAGGCCGGTTTCCGTGACCGGATTGGTATCGGCGACGCGATTATCCATGCGCCCTGTGATACATTCTGGTGCATCGGGCGGCAAGCTTTGTCGGGATGTGCCCGCCGGTTTCATAATTGTGCATCGGGGACCTGTTCGGGCGCTTGCATTGAGCGGTTGATTGCG
>CAXBEC010000153.1:0-7072 GCA_963974145.1 uncultured Alphaproteobacteria bacterium
CAGAATTCCCGGTAACGCCCGCCCCCGCCCTTTCCGGCGCCGCGGGCTCTAGCTGCGCCACCGCAATTCCTGCGCCTTTACAGGGTTTTTGAACGGCTGGCCGTCCGCCCCGGCCTTCTGCCAGGCATCTTTCAGCTGATAATACCATTTTGCCTGAACATCGGCGTCGTTGATCAGCATCAGGTGGGGGTTATGACGCAGGCCCTCCTGCTGCATGACCACTACATCCCGATCCTGTTTCAGGAAGGCGCGGGCGAAGGGCGCCAGAAACGGCTTCAGCGGCGTCAGCCATGGCTGCGTCCAGTAGATGGCGTTGTGGACCTTGGTCTCCGTCTCACTGACCGGCGTCACTGCCGTCAGATTGCACAATATGTGCTTGCCGGCACGGATATGTTCGATCCGAACACCCGGTAGCTGGAACGAAATTTCCGTCGTCATCTCGCCACCCAATAACCTGTAGGCCGCCGAATTCGACGAAGGCGGGTGCCGCAGCATGGTGAAACCGCGCGGCGACGGACCGAAGGCCTTGGATTTTTCATGGATCGACCGGCGCGACCGCCACCACCAGGACTGGTGCACAAAGGGGCCATGCGCCGGGTCCATAAGCCCGACGACGGCATGATCGATATGGCAGGGGAAGGTCATCGCTTCGCTCATGCCCGGCGCGCGATCGCCCAGTTCGGGGACGATCGGCGGATCGCCCGGGTCTTCGGTTTCGTCTCCGAAATAGATCCAGATATTGCCCTGCACTTCCCGGCAGGGATAGCGCGCCACCTTCACCCGCTCGATATTGAACTTCTGGCCGGGCACCAGCGAGGGGATTGCGGTACAGCGCCCGTCGCCGCCGAAACGCCAGCCGTGATAGCAGCACTCAACCTCTTTCCCGTCGAAGGCGCCATGCGACAGCGGGATACCGCGATGCGGACAGATATCGCGCAGGGCGAATGGAACGCCGTCGTCGTCGCGGGCAATTAGTACGGGTTCGCCCAGCAACTGTTTCGCTGTCATTGCGCCGCGCTTCAGATCGCGGCCCGGCATCGCGAAATACCAGAGATTTTTCAGAAACATTCCGTCTCCGCCCATTCGGCGCTAAGCTGGCGCCGGGTCTGTTTATCACAATCGGAATGCGCGCACATGACCTTAAAAGTCGCAGTGTCCTGGGGCGAGTTGATCGACAAGATCACGATCCTGGAAATCAAACGCGACCGTTTGCGTGACCCGGGTCAGGTTGCGAATGTGAAAACCGAACTTGCCGCCCTGGTCACAGCACGGGACAACGCCCTTCCCGCCGCGGCGGACATTACGGCGGAAACCGAGGCCCTGCGCGATATCAACACTGCATTGTGGGATATCGAGGACAACATCCGCGGCCATGAGCGGCGCCGGGATTTCGGGCCGGCATTTATCAAGCTGGCCCGCTCCGTTTATGTCACCAACGACCGCCGCGCCGCCGTTAAACGACAGATCAATGACAGGCTCGGTTCTGATATCGTCGAGGAAAAATCCTACGCGGATTACGAATAATCCGGGCGTTCCGCCGGCCGCCTATTCCGGCAGTTCCCGGGCCGACGGCGCAACATAAACGGACATCGGCTCGCTGCGCCCACGGATCATCACTTCGCGTTTGCTGAAATCCGAGAGGTCCAGCCCGGAACGTTTCACCGTCCAATCCGAAACGACAAGTTCCGCGCCGTATTCCTTGGTCTGGGTTTCCAGACGGCTGGCGGTGTTGACCGTATCGCCGATAGCCGTGACGGAGGTTGTGGCGCCATAGCCCATCTTGCCAACGATGGTCGGACCGCAATGGATGCCGATGCCGATACGCAGGGGCTCGTCCAGGTCATGGGCCAGCGCCCTGTTCAGTTCCGCCATCCGAAGGCTCATCAGCCGCGCTGCCTCCAGCGCCGCGCGGCTGCCGGCCTCGGGTCCGCTTTCGATACCGAACAGCGCCATCACGCCGTCGCCGATGAATTTATCCAGATACCCGCCGCTTTTCGTGACCGCGTCGCCCATGCAGTCGAAATACCGGTTGAGCAGAAAGACCACATCATAGGGAAGCTTCTTTTCCGACAGCTTGGTGAAGGCCCGCAAATCGGCAAACAGGATAGCGATTTCCAGTTCTTCGCCCTGCAGGTAGCCGGGCCTGGCATAGCTTTCTTCCACCCCGGCAGAAACCGGTAGCAGCCGCATCACGTCAACCGGGCCGCCTGTGGTCCTGGCCTGGCAGGCCAGGCGCACCTGCACCCCGGCGCGAACTCTCTCCAGCAGGTTGCGCTCCTCGGCGCTCGCCGGCGACAGGTTCTCGGCACCCCGCGTGACCCTTACCCGGCATGTCGAACATCGGCCCCGGCCACCGCAAACGCTGGCATGGGGAATATCAGCCGCGCGGCTGGCTTCCAGAATGGTCCGGCCCGGTGGAAACTGGATGCTCAAACCGTCGTCATAGGTCATCCGGACCATGCCGCGCCAGCTTTCCCATTTCGTCCGCGCAACCCGCATGCCGAGGACACAGGCCAGCAACGCCAGGAAGCCGAGAACGACATAGTCTGCCGTATAGGCCATCGCCGCCTGTTCTGTCGCGTCAGGCCAGCGTATTCGCGCCTTGAACGCCTCGAACCAGCCGGGATCCGCCGCCAGATTCAGGGCGCGCTTCGCCCCCTGCCAGGTTCCGACCAGCGCCAGTGTGGGGATCATCACGGCGGCGCCATTCAGCAGATGCTGCCAGCGCCCGTACCAGGGTTTCAGGTGCAGCCAGTGATACAGACCGATACAGCCATGCGCCCAGGCGGCAAGGGTCACGGCGACCTGCCGTATCCCGATCCATGGATCGACATACCATTGCACCAGCAGAACCGACAGATAGTCTACCTTCACATCGAACAGCTCGAACGCCACCCGCGTACCCAGTACATGTCCGGCCAGGATCAGCGGAATGGTCAGGCCGAGAAACAGCTGCACCCCTTCCGTCAGGGTCAGCTTGAACCGGCGGCGCTGATAGATCGCGTAAAATGCCAACAGGATGTGGACCAGTATCGCGCCGTATAACAGCACCGTCCCCGGCAGCGACCACCAGGGCGCATGGATCACGTCGCGAACGATATTCATCGCCTGCAATGACCAGAGGCCTGCCGCATGATTGATCAGGTGCAGGGTGACGTAACTGAACAGAATCAGCCCTGAACCGAGGCGTAGCTTCCGGATCAAACGGGATACTCCACGGTCACGGTGACAGACGCTCTGCCGGAGAAAACATACGTTCGTAAAATTAGCATGCCGCCATGATGATTGCAGCATAAGACATCGCACACTATATGTGCTTGCAGAATCGCCACGGCTTCCTACATTGGACCGAAAATGCACAGGCAAACAGGGGGACCGGTGCAATTATGAGCATGATAGAAATAGAGAATCTGACCCGGTCGTTCGGCACGATCACGGCTGTCGATCATGTGTCATTTTCAGTCGACCGCGGCGAGGTGCTGGGCTTTCTGGGCCCCAATGGCGCCGGCAAGTCGACGACCATGAAAATGATTACCGGGTTTCTGACGCCGACATCGGGGTCGGTCAAGGTCGACGGATTCGATGTTGCGCGCGACCCGATGGCGGTGAAACAGCGCATCGGTTACCTGCCCGAAGGCGCGCCCTTATGGCCGGACATGACAGCCGCAGGATTCCTTGAGTTCATCGCCGGTGTTCGCGGCTTTTCCGGCGGCGAAGCCGATAACCGGATTGCCGATGTCGTCAGGAAAACCCAGATCGCATCGATCCTGAACCAGCCGCTGGAAACCCTCTCAAAGGGCTTCAAGCGCCGCGTCGGGCTGGCGCAGGCATTGCTGCATGATCCGGATGTGCTGATCCTGGACGAACCAACGGACGGGCTGGACCCCAATCAGAAATACGAGGTCCGCTCCCTAATCTCGGCGATGTCTAAAGAAAAAGCCATCATCATTTCAACCCATATCCTTGAAGAGGTTGAAGCCGTCTGCACCCGGGCGATCATTATCGCACATGGCCGGATTGTGGCGGATGCCACTCCGGCCGAACTGCTGGCCCGGTCCGATCGGCACAATGCGGTATTGTTGCGACTCGACAGTAATATCGACGCCGCACGCAGCATCCTCGTCGACCTGCCCGCCGTCGCGTCGGTTGAACTGGCGCGGGCGGGCGAGTTGTTCGTGCGCACAAAGGGCGGGGCGCCGATTCTTGAAGAGGTCGGTCAGGCCCTGCGGGAACGCGACATACACGTCGACGAAATTCACGTCACCCGGGGCCATCTCGATGACGTATTCAGAACCATCACGACAAACAGATAGTCCGGAACCGTGTCCTCCATAAAAAATACAGCCTTCGTTGTGCGGCGCGAGCTTGCGGGATATTTTGCAACCCCCGTCGCCTATGTCTTCATCATTATCTTCCTGCTGCTGGTGAATGCGCTCACCTTTTTCATGGGCAATTTCTTCGAACGCGGGCAGGCCGACCTGGCGTCGTTCTTCCAGTTCCACGCCTGGGTCTACATGCTGCTGATCCCCGCGATTTCGATGCGCATGTGGGCGGAAGAGCGAAAAACCGGCACCATCGAACTGCTGATGACGCTGCCGCTGTCGCTGATGCAGGTCGTGCTCGGCAAATACCTTGCCGCTGTTATCTTTGCGGGCATCGCCCTGGCGCTGACCTTCCCGCTGTGGATCACGGTCAATTACCTGGGCGAACCGGATAACGGGGTCATTCTCGCCGGCTATCTCGGCAGCCTGCTGATGTCCGCCGGTTTCCTGGCCGTCGGCGCGTTCATTTCGGCGCTGACCAAGAACCAGGTTATCGCCTTCGTGATGACCGCGGCCGTATGTTTCGTGCTGATCGCGAGCGGCGCACCGATCGTGCTCAGCTTCTTTTCCGACTGGGCGCCCAGGGAGGTTGTCGATTTCATCGCGTCGCTCAGCTTCCTCGCCCATTTTACCGACATATCCAAAGGCGTTCTGGACATGCGCGATGTCATTTACTTCGTGTCGCTGATCGGCGTGTTCCTGTTCGCCAATGCCGTGGCGGTCGAACGGTTGAAGGCGGAGTAAGAAAACGATGATCAACGGATTACTGAATCGCAAGGGTGGCTGGATCGCCGGTATCGCCATTGCCATCGCCGTATTCGTCGCCCTCAACGCGGGGCTGTCCAGTGTAACCGGGATCCGGCTCGACCTGACCCAGGACCGGCTTTTCACCCTCTCGGACGGGACCGAGAAAATCCTGCAGCGGATCGAGGAACCGGTCACGCTGGAACTGTACATATCCCAGCGACTGGTCAAGGAGGTCGCGCTCTACGGAATCTATGCGACCCGCGTACGGGACATGGCCCACGAATTTGCCGCGGTGTCGAACGGCAAGCTGACCGTCATCGAGAGCGACCCCGTGCCATTCTCGGAAACAGAGGACACCGCCGTCAGCGCCGGCGTGCAGGGCGTGCCCATCGATTCCAGCGGCGAACGGGTCTATTTCGGACTGGTTGCCCGCGCCGGCGAAAAAGCCGAGGCCATGCCTTTCTTCCAGCCGGCGCGCGAAGCCTTCCTGGAATATGACCTGGCCCGGATGATCGAAGGGCTGACCCAGCAGCGCAAACCGGTTATCGGCATTGTCACGGATCTGCCGATGTTCGGCGGCTTTGACCCCCGCAGCCAGGAAAAACGCTGGATGCTGATCGACGGCATCGAAGAAAGCTTCGAGGTCCGCAACATCTTCGATATCGAAGCAGACCTGAACGACGAAGTCGACGTGCTGTTCATGGCCCATTCGACGCGGCTGAAAGACAAGGAACTCTACATCATCGACCAGTTCCTGATGCGCGGCGGACGGGCGCTGCTGATGGTCGATCCCTATAGCGAAGTCGCGGCGCTGAATACGCTTTCCGGCCGGCCGATTTCGCGGCATTCGACGCTGAATCGCCTGATGGAAAAATGGGGCGTCTCGGTGGACGAAAAAATGGTCGTCTCCGACATCACGCTGGCGCGCATGGTCAATGCCGGCACGGCGGACAATATCAAGCCGGCGCCCTATCTGCTGTGGCCGTCCTTCAAGGGTCCCAGCATCAATGCATCCGATGCGGTGACTCGCGACATCACCAGCGTGAACATGGGAACACCAGGTTCTATCACGGTCGCCGAAGGCGCTGCGGTGCAGGTCGAAACCCTTCTCGAAACAACAGAAAAAAGCCACCTGTTCGACAGCGAGTTAATCAATCCCCGCGAACCGAACATCCTCGATTTCATCGAAAAGTTCCAGGCCGACGGCAAAAAGCTGGTCACCGCCGTCCGGATTTCCGGCGAGGTCGATTCCGCCTTCCCGGATGGTGCCCCGAAGCCGGAGCCGAAACCCGAAGCAGCGAAACCGGACGCGGACAAACCGGATGAAGCGGCGCCGGCAGAAGCCGAAACTCCGGCCGCTGCACCGGCGGAAACCGAACCGGCCGAACCCAAAGTGCCGCATATCGCCCGGTCGCAAAAACCGCTGAACGTCGTTCTCATCGCCGATGCCGACATGCTGGAAACCCATTTCTGGGCCACCGAACAGGAATTCTTCGGCCAGCGAGTGGTGCAGCCTTTCGCGAATAACGGCGACCTGATCATCAATGCGCTGGAGAATCTGGCCGGTTCCGGTGACCTGATCACCCTGCGCAGCCGGGGCACGGCGCAGCGGCCCTTCACCCGGGTCGAAGCCCTGCGCATCGCCGCCGACGAACAGTACCGGTCCCGCGAGCAGGCGCTCGCGACACGGCTGCAGGAAACCCAGAAGAAATTCGATGAAGCACAACAGAAAGCCAGCGCCGAATCGCAGGCCGGCGCCGCCGCGCCTGTCCTGACGGCGGAACAGAAAGCCGCACTGGAAGCGGAACTGGACACCCTGCGGACCGACCTCGTGACGATCCGCAAGGAACTTCGCGATGTTCAGCTCAAGCTACGCGAGGATATCGAGGCGCTCGACACCAAACTGCGTTTCGCCAATATCACCCTGGTGCCGGTACTGGTCGGCGTGTTCGCCATCATCCTCGGCATTGCGCGCGTTCGCCGACGCAGGGCGGCACACGCCT
>CAXBEC010000154.1:0-7055 GCA_963974145.1 uncultured Alphaproteobacteria bacterium
CCCGGTCGCGGCCACTGTCCGGGAACAGTGCCAGGAACGCATCCGGTTCGGGACCGTCGATGACGAAGACATGCTGCAGGTCCGCCGCGTCGCCGCGCAGCGCATCGATCATGGCCGGATAATCGTGCCCGCGATAGCGGCGCGGGACGAAGATTGCCTTCGCCCCGGCGAAGGGCAGCATGAAGGACAGTTCCCGCTGCCGGAAGATCGGCATCAACGGGTTGGTGATCGCCCCGATGCGGACACAGGCCATATGCAGCACCGCGAACTGCCAGTAGTTCGGCAGTTGGACCGACACTACATCGCCGGGTTCGATCCCGGTTTCGATCAGCCCCAGCGCCACCCGGTCGACCATCTGCGACAGTTCGGCATAGGTGAAGGAAACCCGGCGCCCCGCCTGGCTGTCATAGCCGATGATGGCCGGGCGGTCCGGATGCGCCGATACCGCCGCGTCAAGACACTCGGTGACGAGGCGGTCCGGCCAGAGCCCGCTGCGCCGGAATTCATCGACGCGCGCGGGCGGCGTCTGCAGTTCGAAGGCCACGGTCTTCCTCCCGAAAAGTGCCCTTCCGGTATTGCCGCGCTACGCGGCGACTAATTGCCTAAACCGGCGATTCCGGATCGAAGTTCGGCTTGCGCTTTTCAAGATGCGCGGCCAGCCCTTCGCGGACTTCCGAACCGGCAAAGCCGAGCATTTCCAGCGCCGTCGAGGCATCGTAGGACGGCCCCATCATGCGGTACCAGTTGTTCAGCGCATATTTGGTCCAGCGGATGGCGCTCGGCGGTCCGGCAACCAGCCGGTTGGCGACTTCCAGCGCCTTGTCCTGCAATTCGTCGTCTTCGACGCACATGGACACAAGGCCCAACTCATCCGCCAGTTTCCCATCCACCGGCTCACACAGCATCAGCAGGTATTTCGCCTTGGCCATGCCGCAAAGCAGCGGCCAGTTGATCACCGCGCAGTCACCAGCGGCGACGCCCAGCCTTGTGTGCCCGTCGACGATCTTGGCCGCCTTGCCGGCGATCGAGATATCGGCCAGCAGCGCCGCCACGAGGCCGGCGCCGACCGCGACGCCGTTGATGGCGGAAATGATCGGCTTGTTGCAGTTGATGATGTTGTAGACGAGATCGCGCGCTTCCTTCCACGCCTGGATGCGCTGCTTTTCGTCGTTCATATTGGCTTCGATCATGCCGAAATCGCCACCGGACGAGAACGCCTTGCCCTTGCCGGTCAGGATCACCGCACTGATATCGGGATCGTCATCAATATCCCGCCAGATATAGGTGAACTGCTTGTGCCCTTCGGCATCCAGCGAATTGTAGGTCTTGGGGTTGTTCAGCGTGATCCGCAGCACGCGCTCCGCGGGGTAGTCGAATTCGAATTTCGTATATTTCGCATAACGGTCAGACATAATTTCTCCCTCGGGTCTGAATCGGTTTTTATCGGTCAGTCGACCATGGTCAGGCCGCCGCTGACGCTGAGCACCTGCCCGGTCAGGTAGTCGGACCGGCCGCTGGCGAAGAACAGGATCGCATCGGCGATTTCATGCGGCTGCGCCAGGCGCTTGAACGGAATGGCCTTGGTCAGCGCCTGCTGCATGCGTTCCGATTGCGCGGCAAAGAGCGGCGTATCGGTCGGTCCGGGGCAGACGCAGTTCACGTTGATCCGGTGGCGGGCCATTTCCCGCGCCAGCGACTTGGTGAAGGCGATCACGCCGCCCTTGGCACCCGCATACATGGTCTCGCCCATGCTGCCGACGCGCCCGGCATCGCTGGCCACGTTGATAATCTTGCCGGCATTGCGTTCGATCATCGGGTCGAGGAAGGAACGCGTCACCTTGACCGGGCCCATCAGGTTGATGGCGATGATCTTGTCCCAGAAATCCTGTGTGTTTTCGATAAAGGGCTGGATCACATCCCAGCCGGCGACATTGGCAACAATGTCAACCTGCCCGCATTTGGCCAGCGCGGCATCGCGGAAGGCGGCGATGGACGCGTCATCGGCAATATCGAGGCGATGGAAGATTGCTTCCCCGCCCTTGCACATTGCCACGGTCTCGGCGCCGCCGGCTTCGTTGATATCACCAAAGAAGACGCGGGCCCCGGCTTCGCACAGGGTCTGGACGGTCGCCCGGCCAATGCCGGAAGCGCCGCCGGTGACGACGATATTCTTGCCATCGAGTTTCATTTTAAGTTCTCCTCCTTAAATCAATCGTGCCCGGCCATCATGCGCGTGACAGTGTAGGTGATGGGTGTCTCACCCTTCTGGTTGATGATGTCGTTGCGGGTGGTGACGATGCCCCGGTTGCCCTTGCTGGTCGGGCGGACGGCGGTCACTTCGACGACGCAATGGATCGTGTCGCCGACCATAGTCGGCCCCTGTACCTTCAGGTTCGTTTCCAGCATCGCGAGACCGGTATGCTGCATGGTCGACTGGGCGAGGATACCTTCGATAAAGCTGTAGCACAGCGCGCCCGGCACCGGCCGGCCCTTGATTGCCGCACCCTGCTCCGCGCCGAAGGTATGATCAGTGAAGATCACTTCCAGCAGCCCTGTGGCATTGATGAAATTCACCAGATCCGTTTCGGTAATGGTGCGGTTGATCGTGCGGAATTTCTGCCCCACGGTCAGGTCGTTCCAGTACAGGCCCAGCCCGACATAGGGGATTTTCTCGGCGGTCATTCTTTTGTTTCCTTTTCGTTATTCGTATCGATGCGGGATTGGACGTGATCGAACACGTCGAAGCAGATTCCCAATTGTTCTTCCGTCAACCCGGACAGCAATTCGCGGCGCAGTTCGCGGATATGCCGTTCGAGTTCGGTAATGACGGGGGCTGCCTTTTCCGCCAGATGGATGGTCTTGGCGCGACGGTCGTCGGGATCGCTGTGACGTTCCACGAGACCGTCCGCTTCCAGCCGATCGAGCTGTCGCACCAGGGTCGATCCGCGGATACCGACGATATCGGCCAGCACATTCTGTTTCAATCCATCACCGTGGTTTGCAAGATAATGCAGGATGAGCCCCCGCGCCTGGCTAAGCCCCAGCGGGCCGAGGCGGACATCAAGCGTATTCCGCCAGCGGTGCGCGGTCTCGGCAAGCCGCGCCGCGAAACTGTCGATGAGATCGTTTGCCTGCGAATCCATAGGCCATCATCCGCCATTCAGGCGAATGATGCTAGGGGGCTAATAATTAGGTTGCAAACGAAATTGCCGCGCAGGCGCAAACCCCCTAGCGCAAATGGCAGGCAACCACGTGTCCCGGCGCCACTTCCTTGAGGAGCGGCGTTTCCACCCGGCAGCGTTCTTCCGCATAAGGGCACCGGGTATGAAAGTGGCAACCCGACGGCGGGCTGATCGGGCTTGGCACGTCGCCCTGCAGGATCTTCTTTTCCCGCTTGATCGTCGGGTCCGGAATAGGCACCGCCGACAGCAGCGCTTCGGTATAGGGATGCTGCGGGCTGGTGAAGAGGGTCTTCTTGTCGGTGTATTCGACAATCCGGCCCAGATACATCACCGCGATGTAATGGCTGATATGTTCGACGACCGCCAGGTCATGCGCAATGAACAGATAGGAAAGGTTGAATTCCTTCTGCAGGTCCATCAGCAGGTTAATGACCTGCGCCTGAATCGACACGTCCAGCGCCGATACCGGTTCGTCACCGACGATCAGTTTCGGGTTATAGGCAAGGGCGCGGGCGATGCCGATACGCTGGCGCTGGCCACCGGAAAACTGGTGCGGAAAGGCGTCCATCTGCGCGCGGCGCAGGCCGACGCGATCGAACAGCGCGGCGACATGATCCTGCCGGTCCTGCGGCGGGACGATATCGTGAATTTTGAGCGACTCACCGACGATATCGCCGGCCGACATGCGCGGGTTCAGCGACGAGAACGGGTCCTGGAAGATGATCTGCATTTCGCGGCGATACGGCCGCAACTCGCTCTTGGGCAAGTGGGTGATGTCGGTTCCGTCGATCTTGATGGTGCCTGCCGTCGGCTCGACAAGCCGCAACACCGTGCGGCCGACCGTTGTCTTGCCGCAACCGCTTTCGCCGACCAGCCCCAGGGTTTCCCCCTGCTTGATCGAGAAGCTGACGCCATCGACGGCGAAAACCTTCTTCGTGGACCGCGACAGGAGACCCGATTTGATCGGGAAATGTTTCTTGAGACCGGTTACTTCCAGAACCGGCGCATCGCCACCGGCCAGGGCCGCAACCGCGTCACCGGCGGCATTTGTCACCTCAGCCATTTTTCTCTCCATACAGACGGTCGGAATGCCAGCAGGCGGCCCAGTGACCCGGCCGCTTTTCTTCATAGGGTGGATATTCGCCGGTGCATTTTTCATCCGCAAACTTGCAACGCGGCGCAAACGAACAGCCCACCGGAAGATCGCTCAACGGTGGCACGATACCGGGAATTTCGGTCAGCCGTTCCTCGACATCGGAATCCTTGCCGCTCATGATCGCGAGATGCGGTACGGAGGCCAGGAGCCCGTGTGTATAGGGATGCAGCGGCTCGCCGAACAGCGAAACGACATCCGTTTCCTCGACCTTCCTGCCGGCATACATGACGATGACGCGTTGTGCGGTTTCCGCGATGACGCCCAGGTCATGGGTGATCAGCACCATCGCCGTGCCGAGCTTCTTCTGCAGCTCCAGCGTCAGGTCCAGAATCTGCGCCTGGATCGTCACATCCAGCGCGGTCGTCGGTTCATCGGCAATCAGCACCTTCGGATTGCAGGCCAGCGCCATGGCGATCATCACCCGTTGCCGCATGCCGCCGGAAAGCTGGTGCGGGTATTCCTTCACGCGCTGTTCCGCCTCGGGAATCTTCACCAGCCGCAGCATTTCCGTAGAGCGGGCCAGTGCCTCGTCCTTGTTCATGTTCTGGTGCAGGATCAACGCTTCGCTGATCTGGTGGCCGATGGTCAGCACCGGGTTCAGCGAGGTCATCGGTTCCTGGAAAATCATCGAGATTTCGTTGCCGCGGATATCGCGCATTTCCGCTTCGCTGAGTTCCAGCAGGTTAACCCCGTCCAGCACCACCTTGCCGCCCAGGATTCTGCCCGGCGGGTCCGGCACCAGCCTCATCAGTGACAGCGCAGTTATGCTTTTGCCGCAGCCGGATTCGCCGACGATGCCAAGCGTTTCGCCCTTGCGCAGAAAGAACGACACGCCGTCAACCGCCTTGACGACCCCCTGGCGGGTGAAGAAATAGGTCTTCAGACCCTCTACTTCCAGGGCGATTTCGTTGCTTTGGGACGCCTCGCCGGTAAGTGCCTCGGTATTCGATGTATCAACCATGGTTCCGCTGTCCAACGTTTAATTTGTGTGTGGCAGGCAAGGGTGCTGCGCTGTTATCCAGTTGTCATTTGATGTTGCCGATTAACTGCGCTGCCTTGGGTCGAGCATGTCACGCAGCGCGTCGCCCAGCAGGTTCGTGCCGAACACCGCGGCACTGATGGCGAGGCCGGGGAAGATCACCAGCCAGGGCGCAACCCGGACATATTCCGCCGCGGATTCTGACAGCATGCGGCCCCAGGACGGATGCGGTTCCGGCACGCCCAGCCCGAGGAAGGACAGGGAGGCTTCGACCAGGATCGCGGCCCCAAGCTGCGCCGTACCCAGCACGATCAGCGGCGCCAGCGTATTGGGCAGAACGTGGCGGATGGCAACGCGCCACTCACTCATCCCGCCGGCTCGCGCGGCTTCCACAAACGGCATTTCGCGCAATGACAGGGTACTGGATCGGACAACACGCGCGATGTTCGGCACCAGCGGTATGGAAATCGCGATGATCGTATTCTCCAGCGATGGCCCCAGCGACGCCGCCATGACCAGCGCCAGCACAAGCAGCGGCAGGGCCTGCATGATATCGATCAGCCGCTGCAGGATCAGGTCGACCCACCCCAGCAGGTAGCCGGACATCAGCCCGATGACGATGCCGATGAAGCCACCCAGCAGGGTCGATGCAACGCCGACGATCAGCGATATCCGCGCGCCGTAGACAATACGGCTGTACATGTCACGACCCATCATGTCCGCACCCAGGCTGTGTTCGGCGCTGGGCGCGGCAAGCGAAGTGGCCGCATTGGTTGACAGCGGGTCATGGGTCGCAATGACATCCGCGAAAATAGCCGCCAGAACGAAAATCACCACGATCAGGGCGCCGGCGGCGCCCAGCGGGTAACGCCGGCAAAAGTGAACGAAGGCATCCCAACGGCTGTGCACATTGGCGCCAGCCCTGGTCAATTCTGCCTGATGATCGATATCTACCATAATTCAGTCATCCTCAAATCAGGTTGGCCGGGCTAGTCAGCATATTTGATACGCGGATCCAGCGTCGCGTAGGCCATATCCACCAGGAAATTGATCACCACCACGACGACCGCGATCAGCATCACCAGATTCTGCACGATCGGGTAATCCCGCATCAGGATCGCTTCCACCAGGAAATGCGCCACGCCGGGGATATTGAACACCGTTTCGGTGATGATCAGCCCGCCGATCAGGAACGCCGCTTCGATGCCGATGATCGTCAGCACCGGCAACACCGCATTCTTGAGTGCATGGTGATAATTGATCGAGTTTTCCGACGCGCCTTTCGACCGCGCGGTCCGGATATAATCCTGCCGCATGACTTCCAGCATCGAGGACCGCGTCAGGCGCATGATCAGCGCCGAGCTGCGGAACCCGACCGCGGCCGCCGGTATCATATAGAGCGCAATTTCCTCCCACCAGCTTTCGGGCGTATCGGTATAGATGGGAATACTGCCGAAATAGCTGACGAAGAACATCAGGATCAGCAGCGCCAGCCAGAAGGAGGGCAGCGACAGTCCGCTCAGGCTGACGACGCGCAGCGTATAATCCAGCGCCGTATCCTGCTTCACCGCGCTGATAACGCCGAGCGGCAGGCCAAAGAGGACCGAGAAGAACAGTGAGAGTGCGGCCAGCTTGGCCGTGATCGGGATGCGGGGCCCCAACTCGTCGATCGCGGGCATTTCAGAAACATATGAAAAGCCCAGATCCCAGCGCATCAGCCCGGTGATCCAGTGGTAAT
>CAXBEC010000155.1:0-7054 GCA_963974145.1 uncultured Alphaproteobacteria bacterium
AACGTCACGCCGAAATACTTAAATTCCTGGGATTCGATGAACTGGTCATGGGCGTTGGCTATCAGGCTGACCGGATCCGCGCAGAAATCGCCGACATTGGCGCCGGGGGCTTCGTGCGTACTGTGGATTGCCCTGATCATGCGAAAGGCGCGCCGTATACCTTATGGGGCCTGCGGGCTGAATTTACAGGGCCGACCGTTTTTATGGATGGCGACGTATTGTATGACCACCGGCTGATGGCCAGGCTGGTGAATTCGCGCCACGAAACGTGTTTCGCCATGGACCGGAACGTCCGGCCCGGCGACGACCCCGTGAAGTTGTGTTTCAAGGATGGCCGGATCGTCGATTTTCACAAGCTGCCGACCGCACCGTTTGATGAATTTTACGAATGGATCGGCTTTTTGCGTATGTCCGCGGATATCGCGCGCCGCGTGGAACCTGCCCTACGACCCTATATCGAGGCAGGTCGGACCGATTTCATTTATGAGCAATCGTTCCGGGATATTCTGTACGCATCGCCTGAGGGCACCTTCGCGATAGAGGACATTACTGGCCTGCCCTGGACTGAGATCGATTTCCCGCACGACCTCATTTATGCCGAGAAAACCATTTTCCCCCGGCTGGAACCGCTACCCGCATGACAGCCTGGCACAACATCTCGCCACCGTGGGATCAACGCCTCGCCCGTCCGGTCGCGCGACTGTTGTCACGTACGTCAGCGACCCCGAACCAGGTCACGACCGTCAGCCTCGCCCTGGGTGTCGGTGGCGGTGTCCTGCTGGCATTCGGTGGGACAGAAGCCCATTGGGGCGCGCTGCTCTATATCCTCGCCCAGTTCGTCGACCACATGGATGGCGAGTTGGCCCGCATGACGGGACAGACCAGCGTCTTCGGGCATTATTACGACCATATCGTCGGTGGCATATTTGAATTCTGCCTGTTCTGCGGCATTGGCATCGGTCTTGGCCCGGACGCGCTGGGCGGATGGGCCATGGTATTCGGCTTCGTCGCCGCCACGGCAGTCGGCATAACCGTTACCGTCCGGATCGGTATCTTCCAACGATACGGCCGCAGCGCCATCGATCAGCCGAGCTGGGGCGGCTTCGAAATCGAGGATATTATGTATCTGGTCGGCCCCATTACCTGGTTTGGTGGCCTGGATGTCTTTCTGCTGCTCGCCAGTATCGGCACCCCCATATTCATGGCAATGACAATCATGGAATATGTAAAAGGGCCAAAACCGGGTAGGGGAGCAGACGAAAAAGCGTGACGATACTGGTCACCGGTGCGACAGGATTCGTCGGATCCGCCGTTGCACGCAGCCTGCTGGCGGAGGGGGAATCCGTCCGCGTCCTTGTCCGGGCGCAGAGCAATCGCGCCAATATCGAAGGGTTGCCGGTCGAAATTGCAGTCGGCGACTTGCGCGACACCGAATCGCTGGCCGCCGCGATGGATGGCTGCCGCGTCCTGTACCATGTTGCCGCAGATTACCGGCTTTGGACGCCGCGGCCCCAGGCGCTCTATGAAGCCAATGTCGCCGGCACGCAGAATCTCATCCGCGCCGCGATGTCTGGCGGGGTGGAGCGTATCGTTTATACCAGCAGCGTAGCCACACTGGGGCTGAACCGCGACCGGACCCCGGCCAACGAATTGACGCCTGTCACGCTGGACGACATGATCGGCCACTACAAGCGCTCCAAATACCTCGCGGAGGAAGCTGTCCGGCGTATGGTCCTGGATGAAGGCGCGCCGGTCGTTATCGTCAACCCGTCGACGCCCGTCGGTCCCCGGGACATCAAGCCAACCCCGACAGGAAGGATGATCGTGGAGGCTGCCGCGGGGCGGATGCCGGCCTTTGTCGATACGGGACTGAACCTTGTGCATGTCGACGATGTCGCCAGGGGTCATCTTCTGGCCTGCGCTCGCGGCAAGACCGGGGAACGTTACATCCTGGGCGGCGAGAACCGGACCCTGGCGGAAATACTGCATGACATCGCGGCATATACGGACCGGCGCCCGCCGACGGTACGGCTGCCGCACGGCCTCATCATGCCCGTTGCGGCCGGGGCCGAAACCTGGGCGCGTATTTTCCGTACCGGCGAACCCTTCGTGACAATGGACGGTATCCGGATGGCCCGGAAGCATATGTTCTTTTCCGCAGCGAAAGCAGAAAAGGAACTGGGCTATTCGGCGCGCCCGGTAACCGACGCCCTGCACGATGCCATTGACTGGTTTATGGCAAATAATTTACTGGCGCGCCGATGAGATGGCCCATCCTCATCGGACTGTTATTCGGTGGCGGATTGTTCACGGCGCTGATTGTCTGGTATGGCGCCGCCGATATTCTGGCCGGCGTCGTCGCAATCGGTTGGGGAATCCTACTGGTCAGCCTGTTCCGGTTCGCAATTCTCGTATTCGATATGCTTTCCTGGCACGTGCTTTTGCCCCGGGAAAAGCGCGTGCCTGTCAGGCAGTTGTTCTGGATCCGCTGGGTTGCGGATTCTGTCAACACCCTGTTGCCTGTCGCGCGCATCGGCGGCGAGTTCCTGCGCGCACTCCTGTTGCATCGCCGGGGCGTCGCGGGGGCGGTTGCCGGAGCGAGCGTCATGGTCGATGTCACCGCCGGCATCCTGACGCAGTTCATTTTCTCCGTTGTCGGTGTCATGGCCTTCGCCGCCATCGCCGGTGGCGGTCAGGATACAATGCTGAATCTGGCAATCGGGCTCGCCCTGTTCGGCGCCGGGCTTGCCGGGTTTTACGCCGTACAACGATCCGGCCCGTTCCTGAAGCTTGCCCGCTTGATGGAGCGCTTTACAAGCGTACAGGCCTGGACATCTATTACAGGCGGTGCCGCAGCGCTGGATGCCGCAGTCATTGCGCTCTACCGACAGCGGCGCGCAACCACCTTATGCTGTTTCTGGCGCATTGTCGGCTGGGTCGCGGGGACCGGCGAAGTCTGGCTGATCCTGATGCTGCTCGGCCACCCGGTTTCCCTGACAGAAGCCTTCGTGCTGGAAAGCCTCGGCCAGGCTGCCCGCAGCGCAGGGTTCATGGTTCCGGGCGGGTTGGGTATTCAGGAAGGCGGATTCCTGTTGATCGGCAGTCACATCGGCCTCACGCCGGAACTCGCGCTGTCGTTATCCTTGATCAAACGCGGCCGCGAACTGATTATCGGGATTCCCGGTCTGATTGCCTGGCAGGTCGCCGAAGGGCGGGGGCTCTGGCGGCGGCGCGATGTCTGAATCAATCGGGATGACGTCGTTACTACGGAAGGAAGCTGCGAAATGAAAACGCCGTTATGGGACCAGCGGCTGGCGTCATACCTCGTACGGCCCCTCGTGGGAACACCGGTGACGCCTAATCACGTCACCACCATCAGCCTGCTCGTGTCGCTGGGCGGCGCCGTTTTACTGGCCAGCGGTGATGCGACGCTCGAGAACTGGGGTGCCGGCTTATTCATGAGTGGGCGATTCCTGGATCATTTTGACGGTGAACTGGCTCGGCAAAGCGGGCAGACCAGCCGGTTCGGCTATGTCTATGACTATGTTGCAGGTTGTCTCAGCTATTCCGCCCTGTTCCTGGCGCTGGGAATCGGCATGCGCAACGGTTTCATAGGCGACTGGTCAATCCTGCTCGGCATTCTGGCAGCGCCCGTCATCCTGACGACGACGCTGCTGGCACTGCGCATATCTGACGATTCGGACGGTGATACAGAGGACTATCCTGTTTTCGGTGGCTTCGAGCTCGAGGATGGCATTTATCTGATCGGCCCGATTGTCTGGCTGGGCTGGATCGAACCGTTTTTTCTGTTCGGCTCCATCGGCGTCATGCTGTTTGGCGCCTGGACACTAACACGGTTCCTGCGCAGCCGAATTTTGCCATAATAGCTTGTAAGTAAGCCTCCTTGAGGCATATCAAGCATCATGCTAGTTAGCGCCGTGGCAGAACAGATCATGCCAGCGCATCAGGAAGGGTAGGCGATGAGTAAAAAGCCGTTGAAGGTCCTGCTGGCCCAGCCAAGGGGCTTTTGCGCCGGCGTTGTCCGCGCCGTCGATATTGTTGAACGCGCGCTGGAAAAATTCGGCAAGCCTGTTTATGTCCGGCATGAAATCGTTCACAACAAACATGTCGTCGAAAACCTGAAAAACAAAGGCGCTATATTCGTCGAGGAAGTGAGCGAGATTCCCGAAGGCGCGGTCACGATATTCAGCGCCCATGGCGTATCGCAAAAGGTCGAGGGAGATGCCGTCGGCCGGTCCCTGGAAGTTATCGACGCGACATGTCCGCTGGTCAGCAAGGTCCACAAGGAAGCCCAGCGGTATTCGCGAAACGGTTATGAAATCGTACTGATCGGGCATCGCGGCCACCCTGAAGTTGAAGGCACGATGGGCCAGGTCCCCGGAACGGTCCACCTGGTCAGTAAAAAAGACGACGTGGACCAATTAGAAACAGCGGATTCGGGCAAACTCGCCTTTGTGACGCAGACAACGCTGAGCGTCGACGATACGCGCGATATTATTGCTGCCTTACGAAAACGCTTTCCGAATATTGTCGGGCCGGATGTAAAGGATATCTGCTACGCGACGCAAAACCGTCAGAGCGTCGTTCGGGAGATGGTACCGCATGCCGATGTCATTCTGGTTATCGGCGCCAATTACAGTTCCAACTCCAACCGCCTGCGCGAAATCGGGCAGGAATCCGGTGTCCCGAGTTACCTGTTGGCCGACGCCACGGCACTGGACCCCGCATGGCTCGAGAACGCCAATACGGTCGGAATCACAGCCGGCGCTTCGGCGCCGGAAGAGCTTGTGCAGGGTCTCATCCAGCGCTTGCGTGACAGCTTTGAGGTCGACGTCGAGGACCTGGAAACCGTCAAGGAAAACATCCATTTCAAATTGCCTCGTGAACTGATGGCATCCGCTTAATCCCAAACGAACAGAACCTTACGGAAAAAAACAGTGGCAGTACCTCTTATTCAGCAATTGCGCGTCGGCGCCTATGTCGTGAAACAGCGGTTGAAAGGGGTCAGCAAGTATCCGCTTGTCCTGATGCTAGAACCCCTGTTCCGATGCAACCTCGCCTGCCCCGGTTGCGGCAAGATTGATTATCCCGACGACATCCTGAACCGGCGGCTAAGCGTCGATGAATGTATCGAAGCGGTAGAAGAATGTGGTGCGCCGATCGTATCAATTCCTGGTGGAGAACCCCTGATCCACAAGGAAATCAAGGAAATCGTAGACGCGCTGATTGCGCGCAAGAAATTCATCTATCTGTGTACAAATGCACTGCTGCTCGAAAAGAAGCTGCATCTTTTCAAACCAAGCCCCTATCTGACCTTTTCGATCCACCTGGACGGGCTGGAAGCAGAACATGATCGGGCCGTCGACCGGAAAGGCGTCTTCCAGATCGCAACCCGTGCCATCGCCAAGGCGCGGGATGCCGGCTTCCGGGTCAATGTGAACTGTACCCTTTTCGATGGCACCGAGGCCGATGACGTCGCCGCATTTTTCGATTACAGCATGTCGCTGGGTGTGGAAGGCATAACCGTATCCCCGGGCTACGCCTATGAACGCGCGCCCGACCAGGCACATTTCCTGTCACGCCAGAAAACGAAACAACTGTTCCGCAACGTTTTCAAACTGGGGAAGGGACGGAAATGGCGCTTCAGCCAATCGACTCTTTTCCTCGATTTCCTGGCCGGCAATCAGGAATACCAGTGCACCCCCTGGGGAAACCCGACGCGCAATGTTTTCGGGTGGCAGCGCCCCTGTTACCTTCTGGGTGAAGGATATGCCCCCAGTTATCAGGCGCTGATGGCGGAAACGGACTGGGAATCATACGGCACCGGAAAGTATGAAAAATGCGCCGAGTGTATGGTGCATTGCGGATATGAAGCAACCGCCGTCATGGACACGATCGCCCATCCGATCAAAGCCCTCAAAACATTTGTGAAGGGCCCGGAACTGGACGGCCCGATGGCGCCGGAAATCTCACTCGAAAACCAGCGTCCAGCGGAATATATCTTCGATTCGAATGTGCAGAAGACACTGACCCAGCTGCATGCGGAAGCGGAAGAACGGGCGCGCGGGCGCAGCGACGCCGCCTGAACCGCTTCAACAGCCGCTCGCCTCGCGGAACAGAACCTTTGCAGCAACAGTAAGGCTGCGCATTGCGGCCGCACTGTCGCCGGCCAGCCGGATGAGCCCCGGAAGGTCCTGGGGGCGGGACAACAGCCGGCCCAGAACAGCAAGCGGTCGCCGGTGGCCGTCGGGAGCCATGCCCGCTAGTGCAGCGACGGGAATCGTCCGCACCGACGGATCGGCAATCGCACGGATTACCAGTATCGGGATACCCAGCTCAGCCGCGACCGAAGCCATTCCATGACTTTCCATATCAACGGCCAGGGCGCCGGACCGCTTGGCAAGGGCGGACTTCGCCGCCGGCGATATAACGGGCGAATCGACACCGGCGATCCCACCGATACGGACCCGGCATTCCGGCTCCAACCGCGCGGCGATGGATTGCGCCCAGGACGCCGTCATTTCGATTGGCTGTCCCGAATTGTGCCAAACCATCGCACCGACAATGATGTCGCCGGGCAAAAGCGACGGATCGAGTCCGCCGGCGATACCGAAACTGACCAATCCGCCGACACCCGCCGCTGCGTGCTGTCGCGATAGACGCGCAGCGCGTTCGGCGCTGCCGCCCGCTACCGCAATGAGGGGTGTCTCAGGTTCCGGCAGACCGCGAATGGCCGCCCGAACCCTGGCGGCTTCCATGGCAAGCCCCGTCACGACCCCGAGACGGTTCACATTCCGTATGCGGCCGATTTGGCGTTACCGGCTTTCAGGTTTCGGTAGCGGGCCAGAGCCCAGAGGGGGAAATAGGCGCTATAGCCATGGTACCGCAGGTAAAAGACCCGCGGGAAACCGACCGCCGTGTACCAGGGCTCGACCCAACGGGCACCATCACGTTCCGCCGAAAGAAGGTATTCCACGCCGCGCCGCACGGCATCCGATTCGATTTCCCCTGCAGCCATTAGCGCCAGCAGGGC
>CAXBEC010000156.1:0-7049 GCA_963974145.1 uncultured Alphaproteobacteria bacterium
CTACAAGAACATCTGGGTGGTCGACGAGGACATCGACATCCACGATTACGGCGCGGTCGACTGGGCGTTCGCCTATCGTGTGAACGCGGCGGAAGACGACATCGTGTTCTTCCCCGGCTCGTTCGGCTCGCTGCTCGATCCGTCGACGCGGCTGCGCGACCGCGACCCGATGAAGTTCGGCACCGGCAAGTGGTGCCGCGTGCTGATCGACGCCACGGTCAATCTCGATTTCGATCTGGAAGACCAGTATGGCGGCAACCGCTATCCGCCGATGGTCATCCCGCACAAGGAAGACATGGAAAAGGTCACCGCCCGCTGGGCCGAATACGGCTTCAAGGACGACCCGTCATCCTGATCCGCCGGCGCGGCGACGCGCCGCAAAAAAATCCTTCAGCAATGCGGCGGCATCGGTTTCTCCGATGCCGCCGTAGCTTTCGGGGGCGTGAAAACAGCTCGGCTGGCTGAAAATGCGCGGCCCGTGCTCGACCCCGCCGCCCTTGGGGTCGTAGGCCCACGGCTCCAGCGTCACGTATAGATCGCACCCGGTCAGGCGCGGCGTGCCGCGCAGCCGCGCAGCCTGCCGGATCGCCAGCATTTCCGCATGCGCGGTGGGGTCGCTGTCGGCCTCGGTGCGATTGCCTGCCGCGGCCAGAACCTCGCCGCTGCGGCCGTCCACCAGCACCGCGCCGACCGGCACCTCGCCGCGCGCCGCGGCCGCTTGCGCTTCGGCCAGCGCCTGGGCCATGTAGGAATTGCCGTTCATGTCGCGCACCCTGCCGCTCCGGTGAAACGCGGTCAATATCGCATCATTGCGCCCTGTGGCCTTTTGCCTGTACTAGACGGCTCATGAATACGCCAACTCCCGAGACAACACCAAAGGGCGACCGGATCGCCAAGATCATGGCGCGCGCCGGATTATGCTCGCGTCGCGATGCGGAACGCTGGATCGCGGAAGGCCGCGTCGCGGTCGCCGGCAAGGTGATCGATTCACCCGCCCTGAATATCACCGACCTCAACTCGATCCGCGTCGACGGCAAGCCGCTGCCGAATACCGAGCCACCGCGGCTATGGCGCTACCACAAGCCGCCAGGTGTCGTCACAACCGCCCGCGACCCCGAGGGTCGCCCGACGGTCAGCGACAAGATGCCCGCCGGCATGCCGCGTGTCATGCCGATCGGGCGGCTGGATATTTCGTCTGAGGGGTTGCTGCTGCTGACCAATGACGGGGCGCTGAAGCGCCATCTGGAGCTGCCGACGACCGGCTGGACACGTCGTTACCGGGCGCGGGTCTATGGCCGGGTGGAAGTCGAGAAGCTGGAATCCCTGAGCAAGGGCGTCACGGTCGAGGGGATCAAATACGGCCCGATAGAGGCCAAACTGGAGCATCAGGAAGGCGCCAATGCCTGGGTCGGCATCGGGATTCGCGAAGGCAAGAACCGCGAAGTCCGCAAGGTCATGGCACATCTGGGCTACACGGTGAACCGGCTGATCCGCATCTCCTTCGGCCCTTTCCAGCTTGGCGGGCTGGAACGGGGCGTCGTGGAAGAAATGCCGACCCATGTCCTGCGCGACCAGTTGGGCAAGGCGACGGCGGAAAAACTCGGCATTGCGACTCGTCGGGGGTAGGCTGCGCGGCAAGGTCCTCGCCGCCCCGCCGGGCAAGGCCGTCCGGCCGACTGCCGACCGGGCGCGGGAATCGCTGTTCAACATCCTTGAAAACGGCCGCGCCGCCCGGGCGACAGGGCTGCTCCTGCCGGGTTCACGCGTGCTCGACGCCTTTGCGGGGACCGGCGCGCTGGGGCTCGAAGCCCTGAGCCGGGGTGCCGAACATGTCACCTTTATCGATAACTCACGGATTGCCCGGCGGGTGCTGGAACAGAATATTGCCGCCTGCAAGGCTGGCGATTCGGTCGATATTATCGATTCCGACGCCACCAGGCCGCCCCCGGCACACGCGGCTGTCGACCTGGCGATGCTTGACCCGCCCTATGGCGCGGAACTGCTGGGCGCGGCACTGGACGCGATGAACAGCCATGGCTGGTTCCACGACCGAACGCTGATCGTGGTGGAATGCAGTGCGAAAGAGCCGTTCATTCCACCGGGTTTCCTGGAGACGCTCGACGAGCGCCGCTATGGCGCGGCGCGGTTTGTTCTATTGCGCCGCCTGCGCCTTGCGGATTAGCGGCACAACCATCAACGCCACCGGCAGCAGCACCAGCCCCGCGATGAAATAGGGCGAGTCCGCCCCCACCGTCGCAAATACGAACCCGGCCCAGGCGGGACCGCCGATCCGCGCGGCACTGGCCGTCGATTGCGCCAGCCCCATAACCCCACCTTTCACATCCTGCGGCGCCACCTGGATCATCAGGCTCTGGATGGCCGGTCCGATAATACTGAAGCCGACAACCACCAGCAGCAGGGGCAGCAGTACCAGCAACGGTGTTACCGCAAAGGGGATTGTACCCATGCCGACAGCCAGCAGAATGATCCCGACAAAGACACTGCGCGCTTCACCCAGGCGCTTGACGACCGGGCCGATCATCCCGCCCTGCACAATCGCCACGACGATGCCGATAAACACAAAATAGGCCGAAACCTCCCGGGGACCGAACCCGAACTTGTCCAGCGTCCACAGGGCAAATGTTCCCTCCAGCCCCGTAAATGTCAGATAGACCAGAAAATAAACCAGGAACATCCGTGCCAGTGATGCTTCCCGGATGACAGCCAGGTCGAACCGTGACCGGTTCAGTTCCTCGTGGCGCGCCGGTTCCTTGATCAGGATCATTGTCAGCACGAACCCGACTGCCGTGAAGCCGGCGCCAACCATCGCCGGCAGCGCCAGGCTTTCGCCGCCGCCCAATACGCCAAAGGAAATCGCCGGACCGATCACGAAACCGACCCCAAAGGCCGCCCCCAGGAAGCCAAGGCCCTTCGCGCGGTTTTTCTCCGTCGTCACATCGGCGATATAGGCCTGCGATACCGTCAGCCACCCGGAAGTTGCACCCGCGAAACACCGGCTGGCGAAGATTTCCCATAGCGAATCCGCCTGCGACAGCCAGATATAGGAAGCGCAGGTGCAGGCTACGCTGAACAGCATGACCGGCTTGCGGCCGATCCGGTCCGATATCCGGCCCCAGATCGGCGCCGTCAGCAGGCTCGCCGCGGAAAAGACCGAGAAAATCAGCGTCGCGATTTCCGGGCCGGCATCAAAGGCCGTCACGTAAAATGGCAGTACCGGCAGTACAACGCCGAGTGCAATCAGGTTGACACAGGTGGTGAGGATAACCGGCACCATGTGGCGCAAACTCCAAGTTGGGACCGGCGCTTGTTAGCAGGAAGCACCCGTCAAAGCACTGATATTCCGATAGATTAGCGTCGGCCGAACAGCCTTTCGATATCCGCGAGTTTGAGTTCGACGAATGTCGGGCGGCCATGGTTACACTGGCCGGAATGGGGCGTGACCTCCATCTCCCGCAGCAGGGCGTTCATTTCCTCCCCGTTCAGTCGCCGTCCCGCCCGCACGGATCCGTGGCATGCCATCGTACCGCAGACATCCTCCAGCTTTTCCTTCAGGCTGAAGGCGTCGCCGAATTCCGACAGTTCGTCCGCCAGGTCGCGCACCAGTGCCTGCGAATCGACCTGGCCCAGCATTGCCGGCACCTCGCGCACCAGGACAGCCCCTTCGCCGAAGGCCTCGACCACCAGACCCAGTTCCTGCAGTTCCCCGGCCCGCTGCACCAGCCGCGCCGCGGCGGTTTCATCCAGCTCGACGACTTCAGGGATCAGCAGCGCCTGCCGCGCCACCCCGGTTTCGCCCAGCGCCTTTTTCATCCGCTCATAGACCAACCGTTCATGCGCCGCATGCTGGTCGACGATGACGATTCCATCCGCCGTTTGCGCGACCACATAGGTTTCGTGCAGTTGCGCACGCGCCGCACCCAGCGGATACGATCCCTGCGCCGCCTCTTCTTCCGCCGAAGGCGCAACAGACGGCTGTGCAAGGGCGCCGCCGCCGAAGGGCGACTGGAATGCCGCCGCACTCGCGGCAAGGCCTTGCGGCGGCGTGGACGGTCGGTAGCCATAACTGCCGCCCCCGCTCCGGCCATAGGGCAGCGACCCGATACCCGGCCGGACCGCGCCCAGCGCCGCATCGGCGACGGTGGTCGAGGCGCGATGCCCCGCTTCCGCCAGCGCGTGTTTCAGCGCACCGACAATCAGCCCGCGCACCAGCCCCGCATCGCGGAACCGGACTTCTGCCTTTGCCGGGTGGACATTGACATCCACCGAACGGGGCTCAATCGCGACGAACAGCGCCACCATCGGGTGCCGGTTATTGGCGAGAAAGTCCATATAGGCGCCGCGCACCGCGCCGTGCAGCAGCTTGTCCCGTACCGGACGCCCGTTCACGAACAGGAATTGCTGCATCGCATTCGACCGGTTCAGCGTCGGCAGACCCGCATAACCGGTCAGGCGAATGCTTTCGCGCTCCGCATCGATTCGCAACGCATTATCGGCGAATTCCCGGCCCATGACGGCGCCCAGCCGCGCCAGCCGCGTATCCAGCAGATCGCCATTCGTGACATCGCAGCGGAACCGTTCGCGGGCATCGTCGCGGACCGTGAAGGCGATATCCGGCCGCGCCATCGCCAGCCGTTTCACCGTATCCAGAATCTGTGCCGTTTCCGAACGGTCGCCTTTCTGAAATTTCAGCCGCGCCGGCGTCGCGTAGAACAGGTCGCGCACGTCGATCCGCGTGCCGGATGGATGCGCGGCTGGCTGCGGCCCGGACACCACGCCCCCTTCCACGGCAATCGACCAGGCGGATTCCGCGCCTTTGGGCCGGCTGACGATGGAAAGCCGGCTGACCGCGCCCAGCGAGGGCAGCGCCTCGCCCCGGAAACCCATGGTGTGAATGTCGAACAGATCGTCATCGGCCAGCTTCGAGGTCGCATGCCGCTCAATGGCAAGCTGCAACTCGTCGGGTGTCATGCCGCTCCCGTCATCGCTGACCGAAATCAGCGACTTGCCCCCATCCCGGATGACGATATCGATCCTCTGGGCCCCGGCATCGATGCTGTTTTCCACCAATTCCTTCACCGCAGAGGCCGGCCGCTCGACGACCTCGCCCGCCGCGATGCGATTGATCAGCGAATCCGGCAGACGGCGAATCGTCACGATTTACCCATTGCTTCCAGATACTGGCGCGCGCGAATCTTGCCGTCCTCGACTTCGGGCTGGTCGAAGGGGTTCACGCCCAGCAGGTGCGCCGCAATGATCGTTTCCAGCATGAAATGCATCATCAGCGCCCCCATCGTACGTGCGTCGATTACCTCTACTTCGATGATCCGTCCCGGCCGCCCGGCCGCGACAAGCGAATCCGCCGTGCCCTGTTCGCAGGCGTTCAGCAGGTCGCCGAGGCTGCGCCCCGCCAGATAGTCCAGCGAGGAATCGTCCGCCAGCGACCCGTCCAGCGCATCGCCGCCGCCGGGCCCCTTGATCAGCGTGAACATCTTGTCATTCGGCCCGCCGAGATAAAGCTGCAGCTGACTGTGCTGATCGACCGTACCCGCAGCATCGATGGGTACTGTGCCGTTGCCTTCCTTGCCCAGGCTTTCGGCCCAGAGCTGACGGAACCAGGACGCCATACAGTTTAGCCGGTCCGAATAAGGCATCATCACTGTTGCCGCCACCTTGCGCTCACGCGCCAGCGCGATGGATACTGCCGCACCGACGGCTGGCGCGCTGTCACAGGGCCGCTCTGCCGCCAGGGTCGCATCCAGCACCGAGGCCGCGCCTTCGCGCACCGCCACGGCATCGAGCCCCATAATCATGGCGGGCAGCATGCCGACCAGCGACAGCACCGCGTAGCGCCCGCCAACTCCGGGATCATGCGCCAGCGCCGGTAATTCATGCCGCGCCGCCAGACGGCGCAGCGCGCTGTCCGCTTCCTCGGCAATCACGGTGACATGGTCAGAAAAGGTCAATCCGGCCTTGCGCAGCCAGTCGAGACAGAGCAGCGTCTGTGACAGGGTTTCCGCCGTACCGCCGGATTT
Source organism: uncultured Alphaproteobacteria bacterium (assembly GCA_963974145.1). Taxonomy (GTDB): domain Bacteria; phylum Pseudomonadota; class Alphaproteobacteria; order UBA8366; genus MarineAlpha4-Bin1. The sequence continues at coordinate 6,054 of CAXBEC010000156.1, forward strand.
GGAAATCGACAGGACGCCTGTCCGGGCCGGATCGAGGGCTGCGAACATCGCTGAGAAACTGTGCGGATCCACATTGTCCATGAAATGCATCCGGGGTGCACCGGACGGTGGGCCCCATCCGGCATCGACGAGCGCATACAGGCTCTTGCCGCCAAGGCTGGAACCGCCGGTGCCGAGGATGACGACATCGTCGAAATTCGCCCGGTAGCGCGCCGCGACGGGGCCAAGAACCGCCAGGTCATCCCGCGCCGCGGGCAGTGCCAGCAGCGGCAATCCGCCATCGCGATGCCAGTCGCGTATTTGCGCCAGCGCCCCTTCCGTTTCGGACAGGAAGGCGGCAAGCGCCGAATCGTTAAGCCCCGCCGCGCCGATTGAACCGGCCAGGCAGTCATCAATGATATGTGTGTAGGACATGGTGCGTATTGTCACCCACGATTCGCCCCGTTGCAATGCGACAGAATGGAGGCGAATCCGGCAATCGGCTCACAATCGCCTGCCCCCTTGTCCGAACCACCCGTCCGGTTGCACACTCCGGGCCGGAACGGGAAAGCGCTGCGATTTTCAGGCGTATTCGAATATGGGAGGGAATCATGGATCTTAAAGGATCGGTCGCGCTGGTGACGGGTGGCAATGGCGGACTTGGGCAGCGCATCTGCCATGCGCTCGCGCGGGAAGGTGTGAATATTGCGGTAATGTACGCGCAGAGCCGCGATCAGGCGGAGGAAGTCGCCCGCGACCTCACCTCCCGCTATCAGATCAACGCCGCCGCCTTCGCCTGCGACATCACCGATGGCGCGGCAATCAAGGCGCTGGTCGAGGATGTCACGAAACGGTTCGGCCGGCTCGATATCCTGGTCAACGACGCCGCCTTCAACAAATCGGTCCCCTATCAGGATCTCGACGGGCTGACGGATGAGGTCTGGGACAGGATTCTGGCCGTCGACCTGACCGGCCCCATGCGGCTGATCAAGGCCGTCGCGCCCGTCATGAAGGCGC
>CAXBEC010000157.1:0-7019 GCA_963974145.1 uncultured Alphaproteobacteria bacterium
GAGTCCGCAGCGTGTTTGAGTCGGCGAATCGCCACTGTACAAATTTTATCTGCCCAGCCCTTTAAGCAACCCCTTCAACACATCCTGCGGTTTCGGTTTTTCCTGTGATTGACCGTCCCCGCCCGTAACACCCTTCAGGATATTGCTCAGGGGATCCGATGATTCTGCGGTACCTGTATTGCCACGACTCAGGAACGATCCGCCGGCGCGTACGTTCGGCGAATCCATCGGACCACTCAGGCTGATGCTGACATAAGGTGCTGCCGCCGTGTCGCCACTGCGCAAGACCGACGTCGTCGACTCGACCGTCCAGCCGGGCAGATTCGCCGTTGCCACCGTGATCGCGCGTGCGCCTGCGCCGCTCAATACCGTATCCTGCGTCCGCAAGACACCCTGCTGGATGGCAAAATTACCGGTCAGGTCCGCAGGCGCATCGCCGAACGCCTGCACCAGAACCGTCGTCAGGCCGCCGACCTGCTGCAATTCCTTGACCTTGTTTCCAAACAGCGCCGCGGCGATGCCGACAGCGCCAATAGCCTGCTGCTCTTTCTGCGTCGCCAGTACACGGAGTTTGCCGCCGAGATTGCCCTGGCCTGACAGCGCCGATATCAGCGCCGCCTCTGATGCGCCTGTCGTGGTAACCGCCGCATTGACCGAAAGAGGACCGGAGACGCGCGGTTCGCTGCCGAACGCCGTTGCCGCGCGCGCCATGTCGATCCCGGCAGCCGTCACCTTGAAATCGATTTTCGGGCCACCCGTCGCAGAATCAACATTCCCCTCGCCGGCAACTGTACCGCCGAAAAGCCCTGCCGTGACCTGCTTCAGGTCAAGGCGCCCCCCCTTCAGCACCATATCGACTTTAGGCTTGTCGAATTGAAGATTGCCTGAAATCAGATTTCCCATGGCCAGCCGGATTGTTGCGTCCACGGCCTGAAATCCGGACATATCGATCGGTTCCCGCGACCACCGGTCGGCGGCGGCGCTGCCGCCCGACACTGCGCCTGCAGGCACGCCTGCGGCACGCTGCTGGCGTCCACGCGCTGTCGCTGTACCGGCAGGTTGCGGAACCGGTTGGAACAGGTCCAGCAGAACGTCGCTTGTGGCGAGGTCGGCTGTAATATCCGGTCGGGGTCCGTCCAGTCGCAGCGACACGTTGCCTTTCACGGCGACCGGCCCTGCCGTCATATCCAGTGACGAAAGCGTCATCGCCGCCGGCGTGCCCTTCAACCCAAACCCGGCCTTGAGCGCACCCAGTTTTTCCGCGGCGGGACGAAAATCAGGCGCAAAGAGGCGAACGAATCCTGTTAATTCGGGGTGACTGAGCCCAACCTTGAAATCAAAATCGGGCGTAGCGGCCAAATTCAGCGGACCCTTGAGATTGATTGCGGTCCCGGCGCCTGTCAGGTTCGCATCCAGCGTCACCGCCGATAGGCTGCCTGTTACCCGTCCCTTGGCCGACGGCTTGCCCAGTTGCGCCACCGGAAGCGGCGACGGCATGTCGAGGAAAAGAAACAGCCGTTCCGGCTCGGCAACAGCAACGTCAAAATCGACCGCATAACCGAGGGCCGATGCAAACCCCTGAACCGTTCCCTTCGCAGCCAGACTGGCACCCGCAATATCAGAAACACCGAGATTCCGAACCGTCAGCGCGCCGCCGACAAGTTGTCCGTCAAAGACAATCTTGCGCGCGACAGATTTCCGGTAGGTAACCCGGTCCAGGCGCAAATCGACATTTGCATCAAATTTTTCAAGAAAGCCGAGCGGCGCGCTCGCCGTGCCGGCGCCAGACGGGGCAGGCTTCGCCGTGCCCGTATCGCTGCCGGCCGTTTTTGGCGCCGCAGCCGTTTCCGGGAAATAGGCATCGAGGTTGAGTTGGTCGATATCCAGCCGCAGTCCGAACCCCAGACGATCCCGCAGCGCCAACGCCAATCCGCCATGCATCGTGCTGGCATCGAGACGAATGTTGAAATCCGGAATCTGAAACGAATCCGGCGTCGCCGAAACTTTGCCCGTATAGGAAAAACCGCGCAGCCTGTCCGCGGGCAGGGCGGCGGTATCAACACCGATCCACTGCAGCAGCGAGCGCAGGCTGTCGGACGCTATGGCGACATCGCCGTCGAATTTAGGCTGTCCCTTGGCCGGTTGCAGAAATCCGACAAGCGAGACGTCGGAACCGCCCGGCAGCAGCGCCGAAGCATGGTCAAGCGTTATGGCACCATTCGCCAGGCTCCCCCGGATACCGGCCTGGCGGATAACACCCCCGTTATACTGGATCGCCTCGACCCCGAGATCGAGCGATGCGTTGATATTTTTGGGCAAAGTGAACCCGGCGGGCGACGCCGCTTTCGCTGCAGGCGCGGTTGCACCGGATGGCGCCGCCGGTGCGGTGGCCTTCCCGGCACCCGTGGCGAAATCCGCCAGCATTTTATCCAGGTCGATCCGGTTCACGGAAACAGCGACGTCTATACCAATGATCTCACTCAGCGAGACGCTGACCGCACCATTGCCCAGCGTCTCGCCAAACCGGACCCTGGCGTCATTCAGCGCAATCGACTTGCGCGATGCGGTCAGCGCCGCCTCAACGGACACCGGCTGGTTCAGCACGGGCGACAGGCCCGCTCCGGTCGCAATTTTTGCCAGCCGATCGGCATTATCACCGGAAATGACAAGGTCCCCGGTGACCTGGGCGTCCGGTCCGGTATCCGAAACGGCACCATTGAACTTTGCCGAAGCGCCGGCATCCGGCAATCCCAGGTTCAGAACGAGGCTGATAGGGCGGCCATTGTTGACGGGACCGGTTTTCAGTTCAACCGTGACCGGCTGGCCACGATATTGTGCGTCACCCGAAATCACGAACGGACCATGCAGCGACGGTGCGGCAATCGCGAGGTTCAGTCCCGCAATGGATTCGGACTGTGCGGCACCGGTGTTGCTGTACGTAACGGTCCCGTTCTGGATCGTAACACTGGCCAGCGAGATATCGACCGCCGAACCGTTTTCTTCAGACGATGCCGTTGTACCGCCAGCCGCATCCTGAGTCCCTCCGGCAGGTTCGAAATCCCAGCTCGCGCTGCCATCCGCTGCAACTTCAAGCGCGATGACCGGCTCCACAAGATCCAATTGCTCGATGGCAATCCGGCCCTCAAACAGCGCGCCGATGGAAAGGCGCAGGCGGACTTCCTTCAGGCGCAACATATCCGGCGAGACTGCACCTTTGAAATTGGCGAGCCGCACCCCGGCAACCCGCAACGCCGGCGCGGGCAGGATCGCCAGATCTATGTCGCCATCGATGGCGGCGGTCCGGCCCGTTTTTTCCTCAATGACGGAGAGGATCTGTCCCTTGTGGGCATTCCAATCGATGAAGCTGGGGACGACCAGAACTGCAGCAACCAGCAGGACGATCAATCCGCCGAGCGAATAGAGGATGATTTTTTTCACGCGTATGCTCCGAAGACCGACTGGACTGCGCCAGGAAAGGCATGACGACAGCAACAAATTAACAATAAGCTGCTACAATAACTGGTGTGCCGGTGCAAAGGTTTCAAACACTGAATCATCCGCTACGATACGCTGTGACTCTGTCTATTTGCGCAGCATTTTACCCGGATTCATGATATTCGCGGGATCAAGCGCAACCTTGATCGCGCGCATGACACTGACAGCCTCGCCATGCTCGGCCGTCAGGAAGTCCCGTTTCCCCAACCCGATACCGTGTTCCCCGGTGCAGGTGCCGCCCATGGCAATGGCACGGTGGTTCATCCGTTCAATCAGCGCCTTGGCGTTCTTCAGTTCTTCGGGGCGGTCCGGGTCAATCAGGATCACAAGATGAAAATTGCCGTCCCCGACATGGCCGACGATCGGCGCGACCATGCCGTGTTCCTGAATATCGCGCTGGGTATCGAGCAGGCATTCGGCCAGGCGGGATATCGGCACGCAGGCATCAGTCGCAATCCCTTTCTTGCCCGGCTGCAGGGCCAGGGCCGCGAAATAGGCATCATGCCGCGCCTGCCAGAGGTGATTGCGCTCCTCGCTGCGGGTCGTCCACTGGAAACGACCGCCATCGAAATCCGCCGCAATGGCGCCGACCATTTCCGACTGTTCCTTCACCGATGCCTCGGTCCCGTGGAATTCGAACCACAGGGTCGGCTTCGCCTCGTAGCCTTCCAGTTTGGAATAGCGGATGCAGGCATCCATCTGCACGTCGTCGAGAAGTTCAATCCGCGCCACGGGAATACCGGACTGGATCGTCAGGATCACGGTATTCACCGCATCGGCCAGGGTCGGAAACTGGCAGACCGCCGTCGACATTGCCTCGGGAATGCCATAGAGGCGCAGTTGCACCTCGGTAATAACGCCAAGGGTCCCTTCCGAACCGACGAACATGCGTGTCAGGTCGTAGCCCGCAGCGGATTTTCGCGCCCGGCCACCCGTGCGGATAACCCGGCCATCCGCCAATACGACGGTCAGTCCCAGAACATTCTCCCGCATCGTGCCGTAGCGCACGGCATTCGTACCGCTGGCCCGGGTCGCCGCCATCCCGCCCAGTGACGCATCGGCACCGGGGTCAATGGGAAAGAACAGGCCGGTATCGCGGAGATGTTCATTGATCTGTTTGCGGGTGACACCGGCCTGCACGCGGCAGTCCAGGTCTTCCGCATTCACTTCCAGCACCGCGTTCATCTGGGACAGGTCGATACAGACCCCTCCATGCAGCGCGATCACGTGCCCTTCCAGCGACGTACCGGTGCCATAGGGAATGATCGGAACCCCGTTCGCGGCGCAGATCCGGACGATCTCGCTGACTTCCTCGGTCGACTGCGCAAAGCACACGGCATCGGGCGGCATGGGCGTCATATAGTCTTCGCCGCTGGCGTGGTGATCCCGCACCGCGGCCGCCGTCGATACCCGGTCACCGATGACAGCGCGCAGTTTTTCAAGGACCGTCGGCACTATCTGGGTTGCCGCATTTTCAGGGGTCATGACGTTTTCTCCGGACCGCGCAGTATCAGCCCGTAACCTACTCTGCGCAGCGCCCCCCTTTCAACTGCACGGACCGGTCACAACGCAAACATCTGTCTGATGCCATGCTGTGCATGTGCCCCGTTCACCCTGCCGCATGGCGCCCCCCTTCCCTTCTCATGGCTCGCGGAATACGCTTCATACGGGATTCGCGCGGGCATCTGTCATGTCATGCGCGGATACCCAGATGCGTTCCAAATGTCCGGAGCATGCGGACGCAGGCTGATCGCAATGATCCGGGAAGCCGGAAATACCGCGAACTCCGTCAATAACAGGCCATCACAACTGGCCACATCATCGGTCAGATCGCCGCCCGGACGCGCCTTCTGACACCTTCGGGAGGAACAAGAATGTTTAAGAAACCATCACTTTCCATCGCGGCTATGGCCCTTGCCGGTTCTTTGGGCATGGGCGCCGCACCGGCTATGGCGGAAGATATCGTCTTCATGACCGGCCCGGCCGGCGGCAGCTGGTACCCGCTGGGCGGCGCCATCAAGAACCTGCTGGAAGAAGAAATCCCCGGGATGAATGTCACCATCCGCCCCGGCGCCGGCCTGATCAACCTGAAAGGCGTCTCGGCCGGCAAGGCTCATATGGGTGTCACCCTCGTCATGTCTGCGGTTGATGCCCTGAACGGCAAGCCGCCGTTCGAAAGCAAGCTTGACGACATCTGTAACATGACCTCCCTCTACAATAACTTCCTGCAGATTCCGTCGACGGATTTTTCGATCAATTCCGCCGCCGACCTGAAGGGCCGGAATCTCGTCACCCTCCCGCGCGGGAACACAACCGAAGTCGGCGCCCGCGCGCTGCTTAAGGCGGCAGGCCTCAGCTATGATGATCTGGGAAAGCTCAATTTCGCGTCCACCACCGATGGCGTGAACATGCTGAAGGATGGCCAGGCCGATGTGCTGATGGCTATAACGTCGGTGCCGAACGGTTCGATGCTCGACCTTACCAATTCGCGCAAGATCAAGTTCCTGCCGATCACGGATGAACAGTTCGCCGCAATGAAAAAGGAAAACGCCGGTTGGGGCCGCCTGACGATCCCGGCCAACAGCTATCCGAACCAGACGGAACCGGTCAAAATCGCCGGTTTCCCCGCGCACATTATTCTGAACTGTTCAATGGTTTCAGAAGAAACCGCCTATAACATTACCAGGGCGCTGATCAAACGCGGCCAGGAACTCGGGACCGTCGTGAAGGCGATGAGCACCATTACACCGAAGGAAATGGCCGCCGAAATCGGCGTGCCGCTGCACCCCGGCGCCGCCAAGGCATACAAGGAAGCCGGCGCTCTTTAGACCGGGCCTTGTTCATTCGCCCCGTGCTTGTGGCGCTGGTGTCTGCAAAGGCATCAGCGCCCACAGGAGAGTCGAATGAACACCTCTGCCTGGTTGCTTGTTAATCATCATCGGAAAGACCCGCGACCGGGCCTTCGGACAAACCGTCAGACGACTCAGGGGACAGCGGGCCCACATCCGCGTTCCCTCTCAAGTCTGCCGTTTCCTCACCCCTGCCCCAATCTCTCGCATTGGTCGCAAAACGCGATGAATCACGGCTTTTACTCCCCTTTATATTGCAGAAAAAATCTGGTTACCCCTTGATCAAACCGCATAATTTCCGCTTTCCTTGGCCGAGGCCTGATAGTACGCTCAGCCCCGGTTGCGTACAGGTGTCCGTCAAATCCTGTTCGCTTACCGTAACGCGTTTCAGATGTCCGGAGCATGGGGGCGCAGGCTGATCGCAGTGACCCGAACGACCGGAAACACAGCGAATGACGCCAAGATAACGGGCCATCAGAACTGGCCATTTCACTAGCCAGAATGCCGCCCGGGCGGCACTCTGTCGCGTTTGGGAGGAACCAACATGTTTAAAAAAACATCACTATCCATAGCAGCCCTGGCCTTTGCAGGTTCGCTGGGCATGACTGCGGCGCCAGCCGTGGCGGAAGATATCGTCTTCATGACCGGCCCGGCCGGCGGCAGCTGGTACCCGCT
>CAXBEC010000158.1:0-7012 GCA_963974145.1 uncultured Alphaproteobacteria bacterium
GATATCCGCCAGGTCCTCGAGCCGGGTTACGAGGTCGATCACGGCGGCGGCATCCGCCCGGCTGCGATAACTGCCAAACAGTCCGATGAACTTGTCCGTGACCTCCGTATCACTCAACGGCGCCATAACGTGTCCCTTGGGATAGCGCAAGGCGTGGCGGATTTCGCTGCCATCCGTCAGGCGGACGGCGATGTCGCTGGGCGAAGATTCCGGGTAGATCGCGGTCAGCGCGCTGTTCTCGTCCACCGTTGTCACATCCATCAGCGCCTTCATCCGCGGGTCGTGCAGGCGTTCAGGGCGGAATGAGCCGTCGCCGATTTCGCCATCCAGCAGCGCCAGGCCGACCACGTAGGGCAGGCTGTGATCCGCCGTTTCATGGGTTTCCGGCGCCCAGCGGCTCGGGTCATTGCCCATCACGCGCTTGGCCGTGTTGTAGGTGTTGATGCGGATTTCGGCGATCCGGTCCGCCGGCGCGCGGTCGCGCAGTCCCAGCGCCGTCCATACGGCGGTCTGCCCGTGATAACAGATCGGAAAGCATTTCAGATGGGTGCGGGTGATCCGCTCCGGCGCGGCGCCGGGTTCCAGCGGCCAGTCAAATTTGCCGACCGCATCCCACAGCCCGTCCTTGCCTTCGATGGGCTCGAAGGGGCCGGTCACGCCGGACTGGGCCAGCAGCGCGGCGAAGACGCCGTTGCGCGATGCATTGGCGGCGGCGCAGCCCTTCCAGGCGGACAGCTCGCCCTGACGGGTCTGGTACATCGCCATGTTCGGCGTGATGGCTAGGGCCACCGCATGGCCCATCTGTTCCCGGTCCAGCCCCATCAGCCGCCCGGCGGCAAGCGCGGAAGCGACGACGCCGTAGACCGGCTGGTCCCAGCCGTCGGAATTGATGTCGATCCCGTCGCAGAAGCTGCAATAGATCTCGTAGCCCAGCGCGATTGCCGTGATCAGCGACTTGCCGTCGCGCGCGCCGATTTCCCCGGCGGCCAGCACGGCGGCGATGATATCGCTGGGATGGCCGCCGCTTTTCAGCCGGTACATGTCGCTGAGGTCCATGAAGCGCAGCATCACGCCATTGGCGAAGGCGGCCATTTCCGGCGCGGTCTGCTGTCCGGAACCGAGGATCGTCGCCGGCGGGTCCATGCTGTAACGCCCGGCCAGTGCCCGCACGGAGACGGAAAGCGGATGGTCATAGGCCCCTGCGACGCAGCCCAGCGTATCCAGCAGCCGCTGCCGGCAGGCCGCGACAGTCGCCGCCGGCAGCGTTTCAAATTCGACGCCCATCGCGTAATCGACAAGCCGTTCCGTCGTTGCGTCCATGACACCCCCCTGCCGCTCCGATACAGTCTCGCAACCAAACGCTATCAGGGAAGGAATAAAACATGAAGGTCGGCGTCAATCTCATCAATTTCGGGCCATCCGCGAATACGGCGAACCTGCGCCGCTGGGCGGAAATTACCGAATCGCTGGGCTATCACATGCTGATGACCTCGGACCATGTGGCGGTGACGGCGGATGTGCACAGCCGCTACCCGGCGCCGATTCACGAACCGCTGACAACCATGGGATGGCTGGCGGGAATCACGAAGAAGATCCTGATCGGCACGACGGTCATCATCCTGCCCTATCGCAGCCCGCTGGAAATTGCCGGCGCCTTCGCGAATGTCGACCAGTTGAGCGGCGGGCGCTGCATCCTGGGGGTCGGCGTCGGCTGGGCGAAGGAAGAATTTGCCGCGCTGGGCGTGCCGTTCGAAAAGCGGGGCGCGATGACCAATGAATATCTGGCCGCGATTCGCGAATTATGGACGAAGGAGGTGGCGAGTTTCGACGGTAAGTTCGTCAGTTTTCGCGACACGCGCTGCACCCAGATGCCGGTGCAGAACCCCCATCCGCCGATCTGGGTCGGCGGCGCCAGCGATGCGGCGATGCGGCGGGCGGTCCGCTACGGCAATGGCTGGCACCCGATCCGGATCCGGGTCGACTGGCTGCGCGATACGGGCATTCCGCGCCTGACCGAAATCGCCGCAAAGGAAGGCCTGCCGGTGCCGGCCCTGTGTCCCCGCATCCGGCTGCGCCTGACCGACGCGCCGCAGCCGGAAGCCGACCGGATTGCGGGCGAAGGCACTGTCGAGCAGGTGATCGCAGACATGCGCGCACTGGAAGCGCTCGGCTGCACCCATGTGCTGCTGGATACCTATTTCGACGATATCGAGGCAACGCGGGATGTCGAAACCTCCTGGCGGATGCTCGCCGTCATGGCCGAACAGGTGCTCGACCTCGCGAACGAAACAGTGCGCTGACCCGGGTTACGTCTCCACCGCCAGCCCGGCCTTCGCCGCGACATGTTTCATGATGGCGGTGGAGCGTTCCCTGTCACCGCCATGGGCGATGGCGTGGTCGTAGTTCGCCTTCGCCGCAACCCCCATATCGGTCGGCGCGCCCAGCCGCTGCGCTTCCTCGACCGCCAGCGTGATGTCCTTCTGGCTGATCTTCATATTGGCGCCGCCAAGAAACTTTCCCGTCCGCACCGCTTCCGCCAGCGGACCCAGGGTCTGGCTGTTCTGGCCGGTGCTGACATTCAGGATGTCCAGCATGGCGGCGGGATCGAGCCCGAACCGCATTCCCATGGTCAGCGCCTCGCTGGTGCCGACCGCCTGGACATTGTTCAGGTAGTTGTTGGCCAGCTTCATCATCTGGCCGCCGCCCGGAATATCGCCCAGGTAGAAGATGTTCTCGCCCAGCGCCTCGAAGGCAGGTTCGCAAGCGTCGAAGGCGTCGCGCGGGCCGGATGCGATGACAGTCAGCGTGCCATCCACCGCCTTGCTGATATGGCCGCTAACCGGCGCGTCCAGCACCGCGATGCCGGTTCCGTCGAAGATGTCGCGCAGTTCCTGCGCCGGTGTCGGGCCGGTCGTCGACATGTCCACGTATGTTTTTATGGCGGACCCGGTCGCGGCTTTTGTCGCAACGCTGCGCCCCGCGCCCAGCGTGTTCAGGCAAACCATGACGATTTCCGCCCGGTTCGCCACGTCGGCGGTGCTGCTGCCGCGCAGCGCGCCGTCGGCGACCAGCGCGTCCAGCCGGTCGGCCTGCGTGTCATAGACGACGACACGGAAGCCCGCCTTCATCATGTTCCGGACCATCGGCCCGCCCATGTCGCCGACGCCGATATAGCCGATTGTCGCTGCCATGCTTCCGTTCCTCCCTGAAAATCCTGCGGCGAGTGTTCGGTTTTTTCGCGCATCCCGCAAGGGGTGGGGTAAACTTGGGCATGCATAACGGGGAGGGAGAGGACATGGCGAATATTGCTGGCGACCGCATGGAGACATTCATCGCGGCGGCGAAAGACCGGCACTACGACGATGCGGTGATTGGCGAGGCGAAGCGTTGCCTCGTCGACTGGGTCGGGGTGGCATTGGGGGCGGTGGACGAGCCTGTATCCCGCGCCACAGTGGAAACCGCGCTGTCCTGGCGGGCGGAAGGATCGGGCCGAATCTTCCGCGGGCCGCTGACGACGCCTGCGCTGGCGGCGCTTTGCAACGGCACGATGGGCCATGCCTTCGATTTCGACGATACGCGCGGTCATGCGCCCAGCCATCTCAGTTCACCGACCTGGTCGGCCATTCTGGCCATGGCGGGTGAGGGCGGTATCGACGGAGTGCTGGCGCTGAACGCCTTCATCACCGGCTATGAAGTTGCCGCCGTGCTGGGTGACAACAATTTCGGTTACCGGATGCAGGCGGCGGGATTCCATCCCACATCCGTATTCGGCCGGCTGTCCGCGTCTGCGGCCGCGTCCGTCCTGCTGGGGCATGACGCCGAACAGGCGGGCCATGCGCTGGGCGTGGCGGCGACCACGGCGGGCGGGCTGACAACCTCCTTCGGCACGATGGGGAAGCCGCTGCATTCCGGCCGGGCCGCGATGGACGGGATCCTCGCCGCGCAGCTTGCCTCGCGCGGGTTCGCGGCGGCGCGCCATGCCTTTGATGCTGCTGGTGGTTTCGCCGATACGTTTTTACAGACGGAACATTTCGATTTCGACGGGCTGGAATTCACTGCCGGGCAGAGCCTGTTCGACAATTCCTACAAGCCCTATGCCTGCGGCAAGCTGATCCATCCCCATATCGACGCCGCGCGGAAGCTGCGTGACGCCGTAGCCGGGCGGAAGATCGCGCGTATCCATTGCCAGGTGGCGGAAATCAGCACCAAGCTGGTCGGCAAGCCGCTGCCCGTCACATCGCTGGAGGGCAAGTTCAGCGTCGCTTTCTGCATCGCGCTGGCGCTGGAAGGCTATCCGGTGATGCCGCGCGATTTCGCCCTGGACCGGGTCGGCGATCCGACCCTGCGCGCGCTGACGGCGCGGGCCGAATTGTCGGTCAATCCGGCGCTGGGACGCTACGCCTCGATCCTCGATATCACCCTGGAGGATGGCGAGACCCTGCACGCGGAGGTGTCGCAGTCGCTCGGCACTCCGGACAACCCCATGTCCTGGGACGACATCAACGCGAAATTCCATGCGCTGGTCGAACCGGTTCTCGGCCCCCGTTCAGCGGAACTGCATGACGCGCTGGTCACGATCGAGGAACCGGGAAAACTGTCCCGGGTTCTCGACCTCATCGCCTAGCCAGTTATATCGATCCGTCGCTTCGACAGCGCGGCTTCGTCGAAATCGATACCCAGTCCCGGCCGGTCTGACAGGTGGAACAACCCGTCCACCGGCATGGGCGGATCGTCGAAAATATCGTGCGTCCGGGCCGAGGGATCATTCCATTCGCAGGGCTTGGTGGCGTGCATCTGCGCCGCGCAGACATGCATATTGGCCAGGTGCCCGACCATCGGCTGCGTCTGGTGCGAGACCAGTTCCACGCCATGCGCCTGCGCCAGCGCGGCACAGCGCAGCAGCCCGGTAATCCCGCCCATCTTCACGATATCGGGCTGGATCATCCGCACGCCGGCCTCGATCAAATCGACCAGCCCGCCCATGGTGTAGGTCTGTTCCCCGGCCGAAACCGTGATGGACAGCTTCTGCGCCACCTCGCCCGTGCCCCTTACGTGGTAATGCTGCACCGGTTCCTCGAACCACCAGTAATCCAGTTCCTCCAGCACCCGGCCGACGCGGATCGCGCCGCTGGCCGAGTAGCCGTTATTGGCGTCGAAGGCGAGCGGGAAGCGGTCGCCGACCAGCTTGCGCACGGCGCGGGCCTTTTCGATATGGTCGGGGATTTCCGTGTCCAGGTCGGTCCGGTCATTGTCGAAGCGGATCTTGATCGCCGCCGGCTGGTCTTCCATGCGGGCTTCCACGATGCGCAGCACCTCGTCCAGGCTGCGCCCGCGGCCGTTGCCGCCGATGGAGGCATAGAAGGGCAGGGCGGTTTTCCAGGCGCCGCCCAGCAGCTTGTAGACCGGCTGGCCGAAGGCCTTGCCCTTCAGATCCCAGAGCGCGATATCGATCCCCGCCAGCGCACCGGTCAGCGCGCCTTCCGGGCCCAGCTTGACCAGTTTGTGAATCAGGCGGTCCTGGATGACCGCATGATCCAGCGGGTCGGCACCGATCAGCGCCGGGGCGATGTTGTGGACGATCATCAGCAGCGAGGCGAGCCCGCCCTGCATGGGCGACACCTCGCCGATACCGTGCAGCCCGTCATCGGTGCGGATGCGGACATAGGCGCTGCGCTGTGCCGGCGTGTCTTTCGGTGACCATTGCACCTGGAATGTTTCAATTTTCTCGATCTTCATACCGTTCCTCCCGAACATCCTCGCGACAGGCCGTCGCATTGCGGATAGTGCCAGCGGCTGCCGTGCATTAAAAGACACCAGCGCAAAGGGAGAACGCGATGACCGAGATCAATGCCTACGACCCGTCCGTCCTGCCGGCCGGCATCCGCTCGCGCTTCGTGGACGGCGTCAACGGGCTGCGCATGCATGTGCTGGAAGCCGGGCATGACAACGGGGGTCGTCCCTGCCTGTTGCTGCTGCACGGTTTCCCGGAACTGGCCTATAGCTGGCGCAAGGTGATGCCGGCGCTGGCGGCGGCGGGCTTTCATGTGATTGCGCCCGACCAGCGCGGCTATGGTCGCACCACCGGCTGGGACGCCGAATATGACGGCGACCTGCGATCCTTTCGCCTGATGAATCTCGTGACCGATATGCTGGCGCTGGTTGCCGCGCTGGGTCGCGGTCATGTGGATGCGGTGATCGGGCATGATTTCGGATCCCATGTCGCCGCCCATTGCGCGTTGATCCGCCCGGATGTGTTCCGCGCCGTGGCGCTGATGAGCGCGCCCTTCGCCGGTCCGCCGCCGCTGCATCCGAAGCCGCAGGCCGATGTTCATGCCGGAATGGCGGCGTTGCCCCGGCCGCGCAAGCATTACCAGTGGTACTATTCGACGCGCCTAGCCAATGACGATATGTGGCGCTGCCCCCAGGGCGTGCATGATTTCCTGCGCGCCTATTACCACCAGAAAAGCGCCGACTGGGCCGAAAACAAACCCTTCCCGCTGGCGGGCTGGACGGCGGACGAACTGGCCAGGATGCCGACCTATTACATCATGGACCGGGACCGGACCATGGCGGAAACGGTGGCGCCGGAAATGCCGTCAGCAGCGCAGGTCGCGGCCTGCGAATGGCTTCCCGAGGATGAGTTGCGCGTCTACAGCACCGAATACGAACGCAACGGGTTCCAGGGCGGGCTGCAATGGTACCGCTGTGGCACCAGTCCGGCAATCGCCGCCGAACTGCGTTTGTTTTCCGGCCGTACCATCGACGTGCCGTCGCTGTTCATCGGCGGAAAGTCCGACTGGGGCACCCAGCAGCGCCCCGGCGCCATCGAAGCCATGCAGGCCTTCGCCTGCACGGATATGCGCGGCTGCCATCTGGTGCCCGGCGCCGGTCACTGGGTGCAGCAGGAACAGCCGGAAGCGGTGATCCGGCACCTGCTGGAATTCCTTGCGCGGCTTTGACTAGCCCAGCCGGTACACCCGGGCTGCCGTGTCGTGATACAGCTTCGCCTTTT
>CAXBEC010000159.1:0-6977 GCA_963974145.1 uncultured Alphaproteobacteria bacterium
CCGTGGCGCCCGGAAAAATCTCGGCTATTCGATGGCGGAATTGCTTGAATTGACGCCGGTGGATATCAAGCCGGATTATACGGAAGAGCAGTTCTTTCAATTAGTAGAACCGCTGATAGAGGGCGAGGTTGATTCCCTTTATTTCGAAACGACCCATCTACGCAAGGACGGGTCGACTTACGAGGTTGCAGTCAATCTGCAATTTGTGCGGACCGAAAACCCGCCGGTCTTCATTGCCAATACCGAAGACATTACGGATCGCCGGGAGGTTGAGAAAAAATTGCGCCAGGCGCAAAAGATGGAGGCCGTTGGCCAGTTGACCGGTGGAATCGCGCATGATTTTAACAATCTGCTGGGCGTGATCATTGGCAATCTCGATTTCCTCAGCGACTTCCTGCCGGAAGACGGCAACAAGGGCCGCTCCCTGCTGGAAGCCGCGCACAAGGCGGCGTTGAGCGGCGCGACGCTGAACCGCCAGTTGCTGGCATTTTCGCGTCAGCAGCCGCTTTCACCATCCGTTATCGCGTTGAATGAACATGTGGGTGGTATGCTGGGCATGTTGCGGCGGACACTGGGCGCCGGTGTCGCAATTGAATCCGCCCTGGCAGGCGACTTATGGCTGACTGATGTGGATCCTGCACAGGTGGAAAGCGCCATTCTGAATCTCGCGGTCAATGCGCGGGACGCGATGCAGGGTGAGGGAGAATTAAGAATAGAAACGGCTAATGTCTTCCTCGACGATGATTATGTGGCCGCCCAGTCAGAGGTAAGGAAGGGCGAGTATATCGTACTGACGGTTACGGATTCGGGGTCAGGTATGCCGCCAGCGGTTTTGGCTCGCGTGTTTGAACCGTTTTTTACGACAAAAGACATCGGCAAAGGGTCCGGACTGGGGCTTTCCATGGTCTTCGGTTTCGCCAAGCAGTCCGGCGGCCATCTGACCATCTACAGTGAAGTGGGCCACGGCACGACGGTGCGGTTGTACCTGCCCCGGGCGCAACGCGGAGCGTCCATAGAGGCGGCCCGGGTGGAACCGGTTCAACATGGTTTCGGTGAAACCATTCTTGTTGTCGAGGACGATCCGGCGCTTCTGACGCTGGTGGTCGCCCTGTTGCATGACCTGGGATATCAGGTTCTGGAGGCAAAGAACGGCAAGACGGCAATTGAAATCCTGGAAAGCGAAACCACCATCAACCTGTTGCTGACCGACATGGTCCTGCCGGGTGGCATGGGCGGCCTCGAAGTCGCAGAGGCGGCGGCCGGGAAACATCCGGGGATTAATATACTTTTCATGTCCGGCTATCCGCGTGACGCGATTGTGCAGCAGAAGCGTTTCGGCGCCGGGTTCATGCTGCTTGAAAAGCCGTTCCGGAAGGTCGAGTTCGCGCGCAAGATTCGCGAGGCACTGGACGGGAACAGCCAGATTGATCAGGCGCGCGCCGTCGTCTGACCGTGGGCGGCACGCGCCGTCGCCCTGACGGAATTCATAGATCATGTATACGGTTATACATATTTGCCTAATTGTGGTATGCTACCGGGAAATCAGATGTTCTGGAGGGATGGCGCGCTGCAGGCTTTTTTCGATTCCGCACCCCGGGTAGGCGCCCGAAAGGCCAGTGCCAAGGCGGTTCTCTTTGCCGGTGCAAACAAGATTCTGCTGCTGCGCAAGCCGGGCGGAGTCTGGGATCTGCCCGGCGGCCGGCTTGAGGCCGGGGAAGACTGGATCAGCGGTCTGGTGCGTGAAATTCATGAAGAAACCGGATTCCGGATTGCGCAGGCCGACTGGGTGACCGGGTGGCTGGACACGGCGCGCAAGAGCGGGCCGGTGATGCGCGGTATCTTTCTTTCGCGGCTGGACTGCAAGCCGCGAAAGTCCAGTATCACGGTCAGCAAGGAGCATGTATCCGGTCAGTTCGTCCCGCTCGGCAGGATCGGTAAAATCTCCCTGCGCAAGGAATACATCCGCGCCGTCAAAGCGGCGGCTCAGGTCGTTCGCGGCTGAGGGATGGCGATGGTCCCACCTGCCTGTCGCACAGGGCGACGCCCATGATCGAAATCGAACGGAAATTCCTTGTCCGCGACATGGATTTCGGGACCCCGCGGTCCAGCCGCCGGATCGAGCAGGGCTATCTGTTCAGCACGCCGGAGCGCAACCTGCGGATCCGCCGGTCGGGCGAGGATTACATCCTGACCCTGAAAGTACAGGCCGGGGGTATTTCCCGGCACGAAATCGAAACCGGCATCGACGCGGAACAGGGGCAGCGGATGCTTGACCTGCTCTGCGTCGGCGCGCCGATCCGCAAAACCCGTCATATCGTCGAACATGCCGGCAAAACCTGGGAGATCGATGTGTTCGACGGCGCCAACAAGGGGCTCGTCGTGGCGGAAATCGAGCTTGCTTCGGAGGATGAGAATTTCGAGGTTCCGGCCTGGGCCGGGCCTGAAGTCACCGGCGATACGCGGTTCCTGAACGCCGAACTGTCCCGCAACCCGTTTGGCGACTGGGGCGTGTCCTACGCGGATTTACTGGCGGAACAGGACGGAGCTCACCAGAGCTCGTAGGAGACCTGGGTCCAGAGGTCCCGGTATGCCGCGGCGGGGGCGCTGCGGGGGGCAAAATCTACGACCGGCCGACGCTCCAGCCCCATTTTCTCGACGGCGCTGGAATAGGGGATGCATGCGGTGAGATGATCTGCGCTGTTGGCCGCGAAATCCTCGACAAATTCGCGATGCATCTTCTTGCGCCGGTCCACCATGGAAAAGAACGTCCGCAATTCCAGCTTCGTGACCCGTTCCTTCTTCAGGAAATCTTGAATCTGCTCCAGCGTCCGAATCGACAGGGTCGTCGGCAGCAGCGGGACCAGCAGCAGGTCGCTGGCCCGGAAAATCTGCTGCGAGAGTTCGGAAATGCTGGGCGGGCAGTCGAAGACGATCAGGTCGTATTCCTTGCGCAGGGGGGCGATCAGCTTCTTCATCCGGGACTGCTTGCTGTCCGCAAATTGCAGGTCCAGTTCCCGGTAGGAGAAATCCGCCGGCAGGATGTCCAGGTTGGTAAAATCAGTTCCCTTGATCAGGTCGTCCAGATCGCTCTTGCCGCGCACGATCTTCTTGCTGCCGCCCTTGACCTTGGGTTTGACCCGGAAATAGAAACTGCTGGCGCCCTGCGGGTCCAGGTCCCAGATCAGCGTCCGATGGCCGGCTGCCGCCGCCAGGTAGGAGAGGTTGACGGCAGTGGCGGTTTTACCCACGCCGCCCTTCATGTTGTAGATGCTCAACACGCGCATGGCGCGGCTACCCCCGGTTCTTGAATAGTTCGGCGAACAGCGCCCGGACGTCGGGCCGGGAAAACTTCTCAAACTGTTCCTGGAACGCCTGCCGGGCCACGCCCTGGCGCAGCAGGATCGACTCCGCCACCATGCCCATCGCCATCTGTGTTTCCACCGGCGCGGCGCGGGCCGCCGTCATCTCGCGGCCGAATCTGAGGATGGCGAGTGATTGAATTTCCGTGTCCTGGAAAGTGCCGAGCACATTCTGAAAATTCCGCAGTGATTTGATGAGCTTCTTTATATCATCCTGCGGGTAAAGGGACTGGAAAAACTCCAGCAGGTAACGCAGTTTCTTGCAGGTTATCCGCAGGTCGTGCAGCGCCTCGGCGGGTGATGAATCATCGATCGCGCTGCTTTCCCGGATGACGCGGCGGTAGAATTTCCAGATCCGGGCATCTGCCAGCGCCTTGACCCCGGTTTCCGTATGCTTCTCCGGCGCCAGGGCATCGAACCCTTCGTCCAGTAGCGCGCGCCACCGGTCGCGGATCCCGCGATAACGCTTGCCGCGGACCATGGCGGCGACCTTTTTCGTCTCGGCCCGGCTTTCATTGCAGAGGTATTCCTGAAAGGGCTGCAGATGCGCCCGGTAGGCTTCGGGCAGTGCCGCCTGCAGGCCGGGAAAATCGATCAGGTAGACATCCAGGTCGCGCATGGTGTTGGTCTGCTGGCCGATCCAGCGGAAATCCTTTTGCGCCTTGGCGATGATCGCGGGGGGCAGCACATCCCTGTCGATCTGGGCGAGCGCCGAACGGGTGCGGCGGATGGCAACGCGGAAATCATGCAGGAATTCCGGGTCGATATTCTCTGCCGTGCCGGCCTCGTTGCGCTCCATGGTGTCCAGCAACGCCAGATGTATATGGCGGACCGCGTCGCCGGCGCTCATGCGGGGATCCAGCTTCAGCTTCAGTTTCGACGTGTAATTGCCCGGTATCGTGCCGACCGCCACCAGCCCGGCGATATGTATCGGCGCATCTGTCCGGTGGGCGGTAAAGTGATCACCCAGTATTTTCCGGGCCCGCGATTCCGCCTTGCGATAGCCGCGTACCGGCGTCATGGCGAGATACCGGCCGAGGTCAACCGGCTCGCCGCCGTCGGGCTGGCGGGCCTGCATGTCGTCGACCGCGAGGCGTAGCACCGTCTTGGCCTCGCGGTTGCGGATGGTGATCGGCGTATGGTCCGATGTCACTGTCAGGCAGGGCAGAAGCCGCCGGACATCGATGATTTCCCGCACCAGGTCGCGGATCAGCCCCGGCGGGAAGTCCTCGGCGAAGCCGGTGGGCAGGTCGCCCGGCGTTATCGTGATGGCGTTTCGGTCGCGCGCGTCGCAGAAATGCACCTCGCTGCCCAGCGGGCCGGGGCGGACGACGATGTATTTGCCACAGGCATACAGGCGCCAGTCGAAGGTATCGTAATAGACGGATTGCTGGCGTTCCGCCGGTTTGCAAACGACCTCGCCGACACGTCCGAGACTTTCCGCAATCTGTTGCGCGGTGTCGTCGGGCGCCAGCCTGAACTGGGTGGTGATCGTCGTCACGGTATCATTCTGCCCCGGCTGTCATCGTGCAGGTTGATGACCTGACGCAGCGGCAGAATCAACGAAAAAGCCGGACAGAAATATTATAGTTTTGTTTCAGAATTATGATATTTACGCCGATGCGGCCCCCCTGGCGCCGAGCAGCCCGACCTCCTGCGCCTTGATCTGCAGCGCCAGGTATTTCGAATAGATCCGGCACTGCGCCAGGCTGCCGGCGATGAACCACAAACCGTCCTGCGGCGTGCGTTTCCACATATTGGCCATTTCGCCGTCCTCGCCGATGCCCCAGATTTCGCCGACCTTGTCCGCGACAGCCTCGCCCAGCAGCCGCCGCACCAACTCGCGCTGCGTGTAATAACCGGTGGCCAGCACGATCAGGTCGGCGGGAACCGTGCTGCCGTCCTTCATCAGCGCGCCATCGGCCGTAAAGCGCTCGATATTCTCGAACTGCATCAGCCCGATTTCGCCCTCGATGATCAGGTCCGAACAGCCGGCATTCAGGTAATAGCCGCCGCCGCGCCGCCGGTATTTCATCTGGTGGCCGGTGCCGTCCTCGCCGATATCGAACTTGAAGCCCTTGGCCTTCAGCCCGGCAATCAGCTCCTTGTCGAATTCCATCATGCGGTCGACGGCCAGCTGGTAGCCCTTGACGATCAGCGGATAGGTCGCAGCGGTTGCCAGCAGGTCGCAATCGTCCAGCGAGGGGCCTTCCTCGTACAGCGCGTAGTTCAGTTTTGCGCTGGGGTCGATGCTGACCACCGTGCCCGAACCGCGCTGGATGATCGTCGTCTCCGCACCGTGGCTGTACAGGTCCTGGGCGACGTCATGGCCGCTGTTGCCGGTGCCGAGCACCAGCGCCTTCCGGCCCTTCCAGGCCGACCCATCGGTGAAGCTGTGCGAATGCACCACTTCGCCGGCGAAATCCTTCAGCCCCGGCAGGTCCGGGATGCGGGCGATGCCGCTGACGCCGTTGGCGAAGACCACATGGCGCGGGTGCATGACCCGTTCCGTGCCGTCCGTCTTGCGCACCGTCGCGTTCCAGCGTCCGGCGGCCTCGTCATAGGATCCGCCGACAAATTCCGTGCCGGTCCAGAAATTGACCTCCAGCGCCTCCGCATAGCATTCGAACCAGTTCGCCAGCATGTCCTTGGGGATGTATTTCGGCATGGTCGGCGGGAAGGGCATATAGGGCAGGTGGTTGGCGATGATCTGGTTGTGCAGCGCCAGCGAATGATAGCGTTTGCGCCAGTTGTCCCCGATCCGTTCGAACTTGTCGACGACCAGCGTATCCACATCCATCTGGTTCAACCGCGCCGCGATGGCCAGCCCCGCCTGGCCGCCGCCGACCACCAGCACCGCCGGGTCGCGATCCGCGTATTCCCGCGCCCTGATCCGCTGGTCGAGCCAGTTTTCGCCGCCGAAATTGCGCGAATAGGCATCACCCGTCGGCCGCCGCTTGCCGACATGCTCTTCATGCCCCTTCAACTCCTCCAGCGTGGTCAGCAACACCCAGGCCCGCATGCCGCCCGCATCGCCCGGCACCAGCCGGACCACGCCATTGCCGCGCCCGACCTCTGTCTCGAAGGTGAACATGGCTTCCAGCACATCCACGCCCAGTCGCCGCACCCGGCGCGGTGCCGTCCGGTTCGGGTCGATGGCGAAGTCGCGCGCCTTGACCGCCGGCTGCGCCGCAACGAGGCCGTCGGCGATTCGTTCGACCCCGATGGACGGTGTGATATCCCAGGTGAAGGCCAGCAGGTCGCGCCAGTGGGAATCCGCCGCGAACAGCGCCGAAAGCGCTGTCGCGTTACCGCTGCCAAGCGCCGCCTCGAAATCGCCCAGCCATTGCGCGGCAATCTGCGCGTCGCTGGCCACATTGCGTTCGCTCAGGGTGCTCAGGTCGATATCGTCCATGGGACTTCTCTTTCAATGGTTTACGGCGGTGTGTAATCAAAGATCGCGGGCGAAGTGTTTGTCAAGCCGGGGGGGGGGGCGCCCGGTCCGTCAGATCGCGCCGTCTTTCGCCAGCGCCGCCACCTCATCGGCGGACAGGCCAAGATATTCCCCAGCACGGCTTCATTATCCTGCCCTGGTTCCGGCGGGGCCGCGCCCGGGGC